>CAYJJP010000020.1:0-17818 GCA_964370525.1 uncultured Desulfovibrionaceae bacterium
ATGTAAAAGCCTTGCCGCTCAATAAAAAGCAACTGGCCTTGTTGCATCGTGCCGCCCATGCGCATTGGGCAGACGTGGATACCGCCGTCTTTGGCTATCTTTTGGAACGTGCCTTAAACCCTACAGAACGTCATGCCCTTGGTGCGCATTACACCCCCACGGCCTATGTGGAACGCCTTGCTGTTCCTACGGTCATGCAACCTTTGCGTGATCAATGGGAACAGGCAAAAAACACTGCTCTTGAGCATATTGTAAGCAGAAAACATGATGAAGCCATAGACGCTATCCACAATTTTCATAAGACCTTGAGTGAAACAGCCGTTCTTGACCCATCTTGCGGCAGCGGTGTGTTCTTGGCTGTGACTTTGTCACTTTTCAAAGAGCTTGAAGCGGAAGTTGTGCAAGCTTTACGTGACTTAGGGCTTTCTGAACGGCAAATTATTGAAAAAGGCTATGTAGTGACACCACGGCAATTCAAGGGCATAGAAGTTGTGCCTCGTGCCGTGGATATATCCGAGCTTGTGTTGTGGCTGACCTATTTGCAACAACATTATGCCATTCATGGCAATGTGCCACCTAAAGAAACGCTTTTTGGAAAAGTGCGCTCAGTGGAATTGCGTGACGCTGTGCTTCTACAGCATGATAACGGCACAAGTGAGCAATCTGCACCGTGGCCACAGGCTGATTATATCGTGGGTAATCCGCCCTTTGTTGGTGGCTCTAAAATGCGTGAAGCCTTTGGGAACGAATATACCACAGCTTTGCGCAAAGCCTATCCCGACATTGCCGCCAGTTCTGATTATGTCATGTTCTGGTGGTATCGTGCCGCAAAGTTGGCGCAAGAAGGCAAAGTGAAACGCTTTGGCTTCATTACCACAAGCACTATCAATCAATTACAAAACCGTGGTGTCATGCAGAGTTTCTTAGATGACACAACGCCGCTTTCCATTGTCTACGCCATTCCCAATCACCCTTGGGTAGACAGTGCCGGTAGCGCATCGGTGCGCATTGCCATGACCGTAGCTGAAGCAGGAAAAAAGGACGGTGTGCTTGCTAAAGTTATGTCTGAAAAAGCTACAGAACATGGTGACATGCAGATACCGCTTGTGGAAGAACACGGCAAAATTAACGCTGATCTCAGCATTGGCTTTGATTATAGCAAAGCTCCTAAAATTAAAGCTAATGAGGGTATGGCATTTTCTGGCGTAAAAATTAACGGCTCTGGCTTCATCGTAACACAGGAACAAGCAAAAGAGTTAGGTCTCGGCACAGTTCCGGGACTTGAAAATCACATCAAACCGTATATTAATGGTAAGGACATTATGGGTAAACCTCGTAATTCCATGATTATAGATTTGTACGGCCTTACCATTGATGAAGTTAAGAATAAATATCCCCTTGTCTATAATTGGATTTTAAGATATGTAAAACCTGAAAGGGATAAAAAACGTAACAAGAAATTACGTGAACAATGGTGGCTCTTTGATAGTAATGCAACAGCAATGCGTAATGCAATTAAAGGTTTAAAGCGATATATTGTGACTTCAGCAGTTGCAAAGCATCGTATATTTACCTTTGTTGATGGGAATACCATCCCTGATAATGCTTTGGTGGTGATTGCCAGCGATGATGCTTACGTCCTTGGCGTTCTTTCAAGCTCAATGCATAGAGAATGGGAAAAAGCTACAAGCTCACGCATGGGAACGGCATACAGATACACTCAAGCAACGACTTTTGATACTTTTGCGTTTCCAACTGCTACGGAAGAACAAAAACAAGAGATTCATGACATAGCGGAAAAGTTGGATAGCCACCGCAAAGAACGATTGCGTTTGTATCCTGACCTGACGCTTACTGATGTGTATAATGTGCTTGAGAAGGTGCGAGATGGGCAGGAGCTTACGGAAAAAGAGCAGATAGTTTTTGAACAGAGTAATGGTGTGACGTTGGTTAAGTTGCATGATGAGATTGATGTGATTATGGATAGGTATATGTAGCAATCGTGCTCATATACAAAATTAGTCTTCATTACAATATATTATTGTTTAAATATAAAGGTAACTATATGGATTTTTCTAGCTTTTCTTCAGAAAATAGCAAGTATGATTTTAAAAAAAAGTATTATACTATCGACTATTAAAAATTGTGTCCAGGCGATATAATTCTAACGAATGAAGGTGGTTTTAAAAGAGATATCATTGCTAAAGCAACACATGGCAAGTTTTCTCATGCCATGATAATGTCACTTGATGTACAGTTAGTACATGCTACTCTTGATGGAGGTGTTTTTAGTTATAATCCACAAAGAATTCTTGTAGAATCACTTGAAAATATAACAGTATTAAGAATAAAAGACACAAAGCTTTTAGAAAATAAAATAGATAGACTTAACTTTTTTTTACGTAGTAAAGTTGGAACTCTTTACTCCATACGAGAAGCTATCAAAGCACGAAAACCTACAAATAATGTGGGTAATAATAAACAATTTTGTTCAAGGCTTGTCGCACAAGCTTATGCAGAAATTGGTATTTATTTAGTAGAAAATGTTGATTTTTGTACGCCAAACGACTTTACAAGAAGCGACCTTTTATATGAGCCTTCAAATATTGTAATTGAAGCTACATCATATGATATAGCAAGAGCAAACACTATTGATAAAGTATTACTAAATCAAAATGAAACGTATAAGTGGTTATCAAAAACGCGTGAATATGCACAAAAAGAATTTAATTTTTCTATTGAAACTCAAGCAGATGTTACACCATTTATAAATAAACATCCAATTTCTGCAAAAAAAATTGTAGAATTTATTAAATCAACAACATATTGTAGCACTTATTTAAGTGATAAAGTTTTTCATCCTTGGAGATATGATGCTAACTTATGTCTAAAAAGCCTTATTTCAGGAAATATACTAATTAGCGATATTGAAGAAACTATAAAACATATTATGAAAACAAGAGATAGACATTCAATGCAAGCACAAGAGATAGACATTCAATGCAAGCACAAGAGATTCTTATAATAAAAGTTGAGTATAAAGATGAGTATCATGAACTTCTATATAACCTTTATCATGATATGACACTATTTTATAATGAAGGTGTTAAAGCTATGAATAAAGCTTTGCATGAATATAAAGCGAGGCAGTCTTAACTTAATATGCCTATTATTTCATTGACTTAAATCTACCCTGAACAGCTTTAAGCTAACTAAAGAAAAGGGAATGTGTAACTCTTAACAATGCGTTTTTTTAATGGTCGACTAGCTTAATTTTATGCGCATATTTTCACCATTAGCTACTAAAATCAATCTTTCCTCTGATCTCCACTCACTCACATAACCCGGCTCATCTTGCATTCTTTGCAGTTCACGGATAACGGCAGAGTGATTTTCACGCACAAGGGCTAATTCCTCAAATTGCGCAAAGGGCTTGTCTATACTCGCTTTGATGGTTTCCATTTCTGATTTTTCACGTTTGGTATTTTCACGATAATTGTCCATAGATTTGTCCATGCCTTTATCAAGAAAATTGTCTATACGCTGAAAAAAGCCCGATAAACTGAGGTTTTCGTCATAGCTATACACCAGATTTTCGGGGGCATATTCTATGTCGCTCTTGCCTTTGAGTTTATCTCAATAATATAAAACTTTTCTCTTTCATGCTATTATCCTTAGCTTTTATAGGGCAATGCCTTGCACTTTACGCATTTCCGGTAATTTTGTTGGTATTTGTATTTTGCGCTCGTGAAAATGGGGTTTCCGCTCCACCTTAAATTCCTCTAAGGTTTTGGGCTTCCATTCACTTACATATTCAACATCTTCCTGCATTTTCTTTAACTCACGGAGTACGGCAGAGTGATTTTCACGTACAAGGTTCAGTTCATCCGCTTGAGTAAAGGGCTTTACCATTTCTGCTTGTACGTTGGGAAGCTCCGCTTTTTCACGTTCATGCACCTGCTTATCAGACATCAACTTGTCATCAAAGCCTTTTTCCAAAAAATTGTCCATGCGTTGAAAAAGACCGTTCAGGCTGACTTTATCGTCATAGGTGTATATAAGGTTTTTGGGCTTAAAATGTTGTTTAGTGTTAGGGTTTTTTAATACAAATTGAAAGCCATCTTGTCCATTGGTGGGACACGTCTTTATGAACACATCAAAGCCACGATATTGGCCAAATTTTGCCAATACACTACGGTTACGAGCCACTTCTTTTGCTCCATCCGTAAACAGCTTTTTTAAGGCATCGGCATTGTTGGCAGTCAAAACCTTACCCTCCGCAATAACCTCCACGTGTATTTTTTCCTTACCGTCCACGGTGGTTAATTTGGTATGAGCATCCCGTGTGGCCACATTTTCTGCATAGATTTTTTGCGCTTCGGCAAAGCGTGTATCGGTATTTTGTAAATACTTAAACCTGTCTGCCAATCTGTGCTTTGAACGGTTAAATTGTGCCGAAAGAGCTTCAAGTTTACGCTTTTCTGTGTTTAAGTTCACCTCCAAAAGTATAAGCGGATTGCCCGATGCCGCAGCTTTCATTTCAGCCGCATTGCTGGCTTCACTTTGAATATCTTCTATGCTACTTTGAAGCACGTCGCCCTTACGAAATTGTTCAATGGCATTTGCTTTATATTCAATGGTTTGCCACATTCTCGCATCGTAGGTTTGCTTTGTGGCATAATTGTATATTTCAACTTCAAAGTTAGGGTCTTTTTTATATAATTCATTGCCTTGGCGTATAATCCTTCCATTACGCTGTTCCAAGTCACTTGGTCGCCACGGAGCGTCTAAGTGGTGTGCTGCAACAAGTCTTTCTTGCACATTCATACCGGCGCCCATTTTTGCCGTAGAGCCGATGAGCACACGCACATCCCCTTTGTTCACTTCTTCAAAAAGCTTGGCTTTACGCAAATCTGTATTGGCATCATGGATAAAGGCAACTTCATGGGACGGAATACCCTTGGCCACCAGCTTCTTTTTGAGGTCATCATACACGCTAAAATCTTTGGAGCCAAGCCCTGCCAAAATATCATCCATATCAATGACAGTATCGTTTTCAAGGTCATTCTCTTCTTCTGCGTCTTTACCCATGATGGACGTGGCAGATACTTCTTGCAAAGGAGCGCCCTTGAGACTTTTTGCCCCTTTTGGAGTAGATAAGTCACAAAAGACAAGTTGTGTGCCCTTATCTGCCATAGAGCGCTCCCAAAGTTCATAAATGCGGTTTACGCACACGTTAATTTTTGAGTCTTCAAAATCGGGGGCTGTAGGGTCAATGAGGCGATAGTCAAGCCCTGCTTTTCGTGCATCATTGGTAATCTTGAGGGGATTGTCTATGCGTGGGTCTTTCGGTAATTTTTCCATGCGAGCAATGATTTTTTCCATGTAGGCCGCTTGGTGCGGAGAGCGCTCCACAACTTCATTGATGGGTTTACCGTCTTTAACTCTTGGCGTAAGTGAAGGTTTATTTTCTTTACGCATTTGTTCATCCATATCGTTCTTGGTAACGACATCGGCAAATGTACGATACATATTAAGTAATTCAGACACATTTTCAAAGTTGGCAAAACGCTCTTTAAGCCGATAGTTTACGCCCGTTGCGTCAAGTTCCCAATTTGAACTGACTTTACCGAAAGTGCTTGCCCAAGCATCAAAATATTCAAGATTTTTCGCCTCTAATTCATCATACTGCAAATATCTTTGCATGGTATACACTTCTGCAATGGTATTGCTGATGGGAGTTCCCGTAAGGAAAAATACCCCACGCCCCTCTTGCTTTTTTTGTAAATAACGGCACTTCACAAAAAGGTCTAAAGCCTTGGCGGAGCCTGCGGTATTGCCAAGGCCGGAAACATTCATGGACGTGGCAAAGCCCAAATTCTTAAATTCATGGGCTTCATCCACGAAGAGCGCATCCACACCAAGGTCGGAAAAATCCACGGAACGGTCTTTGGTATTGTTTTGCTCCAAAAGCTTTTTGAAACGCTCTTGTATGCGTTCCTTCTGCTTTTCCAATTGCTTTCACCGTAAGAGTATTGTCACTTCCTGCTATGGCATCCTCAAAGGCATCAATCTGCTCTTGCATAATTTCTTCTTGAGCGTGTTGCGGCATATCTATTTTTTTGAAAGAACTGTGTGCCACAATAACCGCATCCCAATTTCCCGTGGCCACTTTGCTAAAAAAGCGTTCTCTGTTGCCCTTGAGGAAGTCTGTTTTTTCTGCCACTAAAATATTGGCGTCGGGGTACAGCTTGAAATATTCATCACGGGCTTGATACACAAGGTGGTTCGGCACAACAAACATGGCCTTTTTGATAAGCCCCATGCGCTTACTTTCTTGAATGGTGGCCACAGTTGCCAATGTTTTCCCTGCACCTACCACATGGTCAAAAAGTGCCGTACCCTCTTGGATGGAACGCCAGACCACGTCCTTTTGATGCGCACGAAGCGTCACACCGGCACTTGCTCCCACAAGCTCTATATGACTGCCGTCATAACTTGGGACAACGTGGGTGTTGAATTTGTCATTGTAAATACGAGTGAGGTGTTCACGGCGAGCATCGTCTTCCCATATCCAGTCCTTGAAAGCATTTTGGATATTTTCTGCTTTTTGCAAGGCCACATCGGTGGCTTCTTGGTCGATGGCCATGATGGGCTTATTCTCGTGATTGCGCCCCACCTCTTTTTCGACTTTTATAGAACGATTGGTAAGAATAGCTTTGATAAGCTCATCGGCAGGATAGTCAGAACTGCCCCACGTTTCTTTATTTATGGTATCATCATAAATTTTTAATTTTACATCCCATTTTCCAAGTACGGGTATGAAGTCAAGTTGTCGATTGTGATTGCTGACAAAACCGATTTTCTCATCTATAAAATCAGCAATAACTTCGGGAGGCAACCAAGACGAGCCAAAGCGAACGCCAATATCCACGGCTTCAATATCTTTGGGAATAACCGCAGACAAGGCCTCCACATTATGTTGAAATTCAGGATTATTTTGGGCAAAGCTTTGTGCAATGGCAAGCTTTTCTTTCACGTTGCCCGATAGATATCTGTCTTTTACTTCCCATTGTGCATTTATGGGATTTTGGAAAATAAAATTTCCCTTTTGTAATTCAGCCTGTATATCTTCGGGGCTTTGGGATAGTAATTCAGCCATACGCCGAAAATCCACTTTACCTGTTTCACGCAATGATATGGAAAGGGCATCCAAGGGGCTTTCGGCATTTTTGGGCGGTTCGGCATATTCCAAAACACGCTGAAAAAAAATGGCAGCCTTGGTGGCAGAAGGCGGCGTAAAGGGCTTACCGGTTTTTTGGGCCTGTTCTTTGGAAATACCTTTGTCAAACTTCGTTTCCAAGGATTGTAAAAAAGACGCTTCGGGATCGTCTTTAAAGAGCGAGCGATTGGTTTGAGAATTTAAGAAACCGTACTTCTTTACAAAGTGGTCATATTTAATATTCAGCTGTTTTCGGTACTTATTAAGGCTTTCGGTATCTGCATCGGTTTTTTCAAGATTAATGAGAGTGCGCAAGGCATCACGCACTTCTATCATGCCACGCATACGATGAAAAGCCGTAGCACCTTTCAACTCTATGGAGGTGATAACATCTTGTAGCAGATTGTCCTTATCTTTAATGCCAATCTTATTCTGCCCCGGTATAACAATAAAGGAATCTTGCTTTAAATTCTTGTAGTATTCTGATTCTATAAGTTTTTTTTCAATAGTGGTCTGCTGTATATGCTCAAAATTGTGTGCTTGGTCTTTTCTAAAGACCTTTTGTGGCAAAACTTCAATGCCTTGCGCAATGGCTTTGGATAAATCCATTTCTTTAGGCGCAATACAATTAATCTCCCCTTGAAATTGTCCTCGTATAAGCTGTAAATCTCCGAGAATTTGCTTGGGATTTTCCACAAAATATTGATTAATAGAGATATCTTTGAACGTTTCACTTTGCGTATCATAGGCTTGCGTTTCTGCCGTATTCAGCCATGATTTTCCCTTACTGATACCTTGTTCTTTCTCTAAGGCGGTCTTTTTTTGAAAAAAAACAATGTCGGTTGTCACCGAAGTGAGAGCGTTTTCTTGAAATGCCGAATTCGGTAAACGCACAGCACCCAGAAAGTGTGCATTTTCGTCAAGATATTCTCGTGTCTTGGAGCTTTGGGCATCCATGAAATAACGACTGACCACAAAAGCCGACACGCCGCCTTCTTGCAATAAATCAACAGATTTAGAAAGAAAATAATTATGTATGGAATGATTGGAAAGATGCTGAAAATTGCGGTCAAACAGCTTTTGATTGCCAAAAGGAGGATTGCCCAGAGTCACGTCAAAAATAGGCTTTTGAAATGGCGTTTCGTGAAAACCGTTCTTAATGTGCTTATCCTTGGGATACAGATAGGGCAACATATCCGCCGTTAGTGTATCAAGCTCCACGGTATAAAAATCGGCGTCCACATTTTCCGGCTTTAAGCCCAAAAAATTGCCAATTCCTGCCGAGGGTTCAAGGATTTTGAGCGGCGCTGCACTATGACTGATGCCAAGGCGTTCAAGCCCTGCATACATGCCTTTAATGACAGTTTCAGAGGTAAAGTGGGCATCTTGAGTGGAACGCCGAGCGTTCTTATACTCATCTTCGCTTAAAAGCTCTTTGAGTTCAGCATATTCCTTTGACCAAGCCGCATTGCCGCTGTCAAAAGCTTGTGCCAAACCGCCAAAGCCCACATACTTTGCCAGAATTTTTTGTTCATCTTGTGTGGCGTATTGCGCCCCTTGTGAGCGCAAAGAGTGGAGTAACTTTATGGCATTGATATTGTCTTGATATTTTGCTTTGGCACCGCCTTGTCCAAGCTTATCGTCATCGGTAATTTTGTAGTTTTGCGGTTCAATAACCGTTTCTACTTCTATTCCAGTTCCGTCGGCACTCCCAAAATCCGGTATATCTCCCACTTGCTCATGCCCTGAAGTTCCATGTCGTAATATTCCTCCGACTCCAGTACTCTCTCCTCTATTGTCCACTGTTCCGACAGGCGAGCCAGTAAAGCTGTGTTGTTGGGCTTTTCTAGGGCTTTCAGTTTCTCCGGTGTGTTGAGTGCCCACCTGTCCAAAATCGAGTAAACTGCGGCGTTGACCCACGACAGTCTTTGTACCTCGGCTATTGCTTCCGGGCTTAGAATCTTGCGAGCTATGTCTAGGCTTGCGGTGCGACCTTCTATCATATAATACCTCCTCAAGTTTTTTATTTTCCAATTCGTTTTCGGTCTTTAATTCTGCCATTTGTTGAAACTGTATGTCAAGCAAGCTGTACTGATAGTGTAATGGTATATTTTTGCTTTTTGCCATCTTTTCCCTCATGTAATACGTGAGAAAAATACAAGGATTTTTTCCACATCTAAATATTGGTACTTATGTAACTTTGAAACGAGCGGAAAAAAGGTACACTCTTTATTCTTAAAGTGATGCTTTATTTTTTGCCGCTTTCCCAATTGGGTGTGCCGTCTTCCAGTGTTTGGTATGTAGCCTTGCACTTGGGGAATGCAGAACAGCCATAAAAATCGTAAGATTTACCGTTTTTATTCGTGCCTTGTCGGCGGATAAGTTTGTTTTTCTTGCAGAATTTGCAGGTAAAGTCAGATACGGGAGGTTTTTCTTTTTTTTCACGCTTTACCCCCGGCACTCCGTTTTCGTTGGGGAAAGTGTTTTCGCAAGCAGGACAAGCAAAAAAATCATATCCTTTGTCTTTCATGAGGATATGACGTAAATCCGCACTGCATTCGGGGCATGAAATAATATGTGCTTTGCGAAAACTCCCCATTTCTTTTTCAAGCACAGCATGAGCTTTTTGCATAGCCTCTACATAGGTGGCTTTGCCCATGGCAATGTCGTCAAGAAGGCTTTCCATATCCTTGGTGTAATCAAAGTCCATAAAGGAAAATTTGCTGAGCATTAAATCCACAATAAGCTCACCGGTAGGAGTGGGGACAAGATGCTGTTTTTCGGTTTGAACATATGCACGAGCGCTGATGTTATCCAAAATAGCGGCATAAGTGGCAGGACGGCCTATGCCCTTTTTTTCAAGTTCTCGCACAAGAGCAGCTTCGGTAAAACGCGAAGGTGCTTTGGTTTTTTTTGTACTGAGTTTACCATCCAAAGCCACCGCACATTGTCCCTCTGTTAATTTGGGAATGAGATTTTCTGTTTCCGCTTCTTCTGTATCGGCATTGGCACTATCGCCCGATGTAAGCACACGCCAGCCTTGTTCAATCAATGTACGCCCACGAGCTTCAAAGATAGCGTCTTTACCATTTACGCTTGCACAAAGCGTAGCCACACGCACGGCGTACACGGCATCGGCAAGCTGACAAGCAAGCACACGCTTTCTGATGAGCGCATAGAGCGCACGTTCTTCGTCCGTTTCTCCTGCCGTTTCCACTTCAATATGCGTAGGCCGTATGGCTTCATGCGCTTCTTGTGCGCCGGCTTTGTTTTTCCATGTTCGTACCTTCTCAGAAAGTGGCCAGCCTTGCATTTCACAAAAATTACGTATTTCTTCCAAAGCCGTTTCACTTAAATTGGGGCTGTCTGTACGCATATAGGTTATATGCCCTTGTTGGTATAAAAGCTGTGCCACTTCCATAGTTTTCTTAGGCTTAAACTTCAAAGCATTGGAGGCCGCTTGTTGTAGCGTCGATGTGGTAAAAGGTGCAGGTGGTGCAGTACGGCTTTCAGATTCTTCATATTTCACAATGTTGAGCTTGCGTACCTTGGCCACCTCTTTCGCTTTATCAGCGTCAAGGAAGTATTCGTGCCCATCTTCAAGCCAACCTTTTTTGGGTTGCCACGTCGCTTTCCAGCCGGTGCTGATATTTTCAATCGCTTCAAAAGACAACTCCACACCATAATGTGTCGTCACCTTAAAATTGCGTATCTCGCGTTCACGTTCCACCACCAAGCGCACGGCAGGACTTTGTACACGCCCTGCAGAAAGCTTTGCTTTTCCTGCATTGGATAATGGAGAACTCACAAGATAGCCACAAAAACGGTCAAGCACACGCCGTGCTTCTTGTGCTTTTACCAAATTCATATCAAGAGAACGAGCATTGGCTACACCGTCTTTAATATCTTTTTCGGTAATGGCTCCAAAGGTCACACGTTTGGCATTTTTGAGCTTGAGGGCATCTTGTAAATGCCATGCTATGGCTTCGCCCTCACGATCGGGGTCAGTGGCCAAATAAACTTCATCCGCTCCCTGAGTAAGCCTTTTTAAATCTGCCAATACTTTTGCACCACGTTCTGTAGGTGTATACTGCGGAACAAAATCAGGGGAACTCACGCCTATTTCTCTTTCCGGTAAATCACGCACATGCCCGACACTTGCCTTGACCGTCCAGCCACTACCTAAAATACTTTGCACTTTCTTCACTTTGCCCGGAGACTCCACTATAAGCACTTTCATCATAAACTCCTTTCTTTACTTAGACCTTTAGAAATTTGTTGTTTTACACTTTTAAGTCCGCGAGAACGGTGTAGGTCATTGAAGTCTGTTAAGCCTTTTGCCAGTTCTTCTTTATTGAAAAGAGGTATACGAACATGACCACCTACTGCCACGGCTGCTTGCTTTGCTTTTTCAACACCGATATTGTGTGATTTTGTGTGGTCATTGTCGGCACAAATAGTAATTTTTGCCTTGGGGAACTTTTCACGGAATTTTTTTGCAACATGTTCCAAATTTCCTGCATCAAAAGCCACAGCCACCGGCTTTTGTGTGGCAAGATGTAAAGACACTCCGGTGGCATACCCTTCACACAATATGATTTCATTCAATACGTTATCTTTGGGAATTTTGCCGGCACTACCTCCCACAACATGGAAACAAGCTTTTTTCTCCATACCTTTTTCAAAATATTTTTCGCCGTTTACATGTATTTTTTGTGTACCTCGCAATTCGTTGTCCATATTAAAAACAGGAACGAGCAAAGTATTGCCCGTACCGGACTCATATATATCGTAGGCTTGAATGCCTTTAGCCACTAAATATGGATGGTTATTGGAAGCAAGGTGACAATCGTGAAGCTCTTTAAGGCTTTTTTGTGCGGCAAAGTTTTGTTCTTCTTTGCGCCTTGCCTCACGCTCCACACTTTTTTGGATATGGTCTTCCACAAGCTTTTCTCTATCCTCTTGAGATAGCTTTGAACCTTTGGAATATGTCCATGTAATCCTTTCACCTGTTCTAAAATTATCCGCCCAGCCGGCAGGACGACCGTCAAGGTATGCACCGTAAGCACCACTTTTTTGGCCTCTTTTATCATCAACAAGTGCAACACGTTGTATTGTGCCGTCCATTGTGGGTAATTCCTGCAAGTCAAAACCAAAATCTTTTAAGGTAATGGCAAACTCTTCTTGCGGTGAAAGTTGGCTTGTTTCCCTTGTGGGAAACCATTGTTTAAATTGTGAAAGGTCTGTACCTTGGGGTGCATACCACAGCTTTTTTCCCCAATCCCATTTTGCACCGTATTCCTTGGCGGTTGCTTTGTCGGCATAAGGCACATCAAGATATGTTTTTTCCTTGGCAATCACGGCACTACTCCTTTTCCATTTTTGTTAATGTATTCACCGAAACAGTGCCAAAATATCGTCCGTCAAAACTTCCCTTGTGTGGAGTCATAAGCAAGGCTTGCCCTTGCTTGATAATCCCTTCTTGGAGAAAGCTTTTAAGCGTGCTGCCATGGCGATCACGCTTTTGTACACCAAACCAAAGACAACCCACAGAACTGCCCGTAGGCGTTATACAAATGCCTTTCTCTGTTATTTCAACCATATCACCTTCAAGCCCTGCCACATATTTAAGCAGAGGTTGCACTTCGGAAGGGCACATGCCTGCTTGTAAAAAACCACGCTCTTTAGCCATGAGAGCAAAATCACTTCCAAGACAAAAAGAAACAATATCGCCATGTTGTATTTTTGTATCCGCTGATTTTTTATACAATCCCTTGGGCATGGACGGCGTCATATTTATACGATAACCCTCTTGCCAAAGTACGGTACCAATTACTAAAAATGCCATAATAACGATACATAAGCGCATTAGTATTTCTCCATGAACTCATCAAAGCTTTTACTTTTGGGTAATTCTGTAACCTTTTGAACTTCAATCTTTACTTGAGGCTTTTCGCTTTCATAAAAATCTTTGGGACGTTCATGATATAAAGAGTCTGAAACGCCGAAAGGAAATTTGGCAGAAACATACGGAGCTTTCATTTTAGCCCTTTTTGAAAATACAGGGTCACGAAAATAGAGAATTTGACAACCGTAAATAGGGGATTTTCCTGCTGTAAAAATGAGCATATGCCCGGGCTTTGTGACTTTACCTTGGCTGTCTTTTTCTGCTGAAGGTAGGCGCATACACTCATCGGCGGTTAAAAGAGGTCTGGCCACTTCTGAAATATTGGTAGATATATTCCGCTTTCCCCATCCACCTGAAGAAGAAATTGACTTTTTTTCTTCCACAACGGTAGTTGTTCCGGTCATTTTGGATAAGATTTCCGCCGTTTCCACGGTATTGGGCGCATAGGCTATGCGCGTATGACAGTTTGCCATGATAGCATTTTCTTTGCCGTACACCGCATTTAATTGTGTAATATCTTGAACAATTATATAGAATTTACCGCCATATCCGGCAATATAAACCAAAGCTTTTTCCACAATGGGCAATTTTCCGAGGGAGGTAAATTCGTCCATAAGTAATAACAATCTATGCTTATAACTTGCTTTACTCGCACCGTCTTCAAACTCCATTTTTGAGCAAATACGGCGAACAAACATATCCACCATAAGCCGTAATAATGGACGTACACGGTCAATATCAGCAGGGGAAACCACAAGATATAAGTTAAGTGGTTTATCGGCGTTCATGAGGTCATGAATGCGAAAATCGGATTTTTCTATATTTTTTGTTATAATAGGGTCGCGGTACAAGGACATATTGACCAAAGCAGAAGATAAAACACCTGAAGCTTCATTGTCAGCCTTGTTTTTCATTTCTTGAGCCGATGAAGCAATAAAAGTATGAGCTTCTGCTCCGCCTTCCCATGCTATATCAATATCTTTGTAGAGTTGCTCATGGTCAGTGGCGAGCATTTCATCAAGCAAATCTTCTGTACTGCCTCCCTCATTGGCCATTGCCAAAGTAACGTCCGATAAAGAAGCGGCACGTCCGATTTTGGAACGAACAACAATACAGACATGGAGCAAAAGCCCTGCAAAGAAAGCAAAAGCGGCTTTACTCCAATGGTCTTCCAAACCTTTACCATTGGGGTCGGCGAGCATCATGACCAAGTTTTGAATATCTTGAATGGCGAAAAGAGTACCAAGGCGCATTTCTTCTAAAGGGTTGAAAGAAGCTGATGCCCCACTTGCATCGGCTGGGTCAAATTTCATGACATATTGTCCTTGCGATTTTCGCCATCCTGCCGTGAGTGCCCAATTTTCTCCTTTAATGTCCAACACAAGGCTTGAATGTTCCCAAGCCAACAATGTGGGCAAAATCAAGCCCACGCCTTTTCCCGAGCGTGTAGGCGCAAACACCATAATATGCTCCGGACCGTTATGACGCAGATATAATTGTTGTCTTTTTTTGCCCACCCCTTTTTCATAGCCGCCCACATATACGCCCTTGCCGTCAAGGTAACTCATTTCAGCTATTTCTTTTTCCGATGCCCAAGCAGCAGAACCGTGCAGATTTTTATTTCCTTTAAGCTTATTCTTGGAAAGCCAAAACATTAAAATCAAGAATTGCGGTGCAATAAAAAGGAGTTGTCCCATAAGAACAGCGTGTTCAATATATCCATCGGGGTCTTTCCACTCACTTGCCCATGAAAAAATATACCAAGGAGGATATATTTCCCAAAAAAGAGGCGAACCCAGAGCCGGTTGTGCTCCATAATGACGTGCCACCATTTGTGTCGATAAAATACAAGCCGATATGCCAAGAAAAAACATGAAAACGATATACAATACTTGCCATATCTTGGATGTTTTTTTCTTAACTTGAGCAAGTCCGTAATGTTTTTCCGCCATGTTATTACTCCACAAAGATATAAAAAATCAATTTTTCCAGTCTGTTCAAAAAGTTCCAACTACAAGGAAGCGAAAAAAGTCAAGGCGCGCAGTGTATTGGACATACATAAGCGGTTTGACTTTTTATCGCTGACGCAGTAGATGAGCTTTTTCAACGGACTGGTAGGGTTGACGGAAAACAATGTCCTTAGACACGACAATGTTAAATTGATAACCGGGGCGAATTTCAAGGGTCGGCTTGATGCTTAAATTTTTCTCCAAGAGTCTTGTGGTGGTTTGCCCAAGCTGTTGCGCCATGGATGCAGTCATTTGACTTTGTAAGCTGTATTCACCGGTATCGCCACCGGTGGCAGTATCCATGGCATAGGCTGTACCGCCCACAATGAGCGACATTAAAATAGCCGAACCAAAAATGCGGAAGTAGTGATTATCTACTTCATCTTTGTAACCGCCATAGCCCGACATATCCGTTCCGGACATGGCACCGATGCTAATGCTGGAACTATCCGGATAAATAATTCTGTTCCACGCTACCAAGACACGGCTTTGCCCGTAAATAACACGGCTGTCATACACGCCAAAAAGCTTTGCCCCTTGAGGTATTAAGAGATACCGTCCTGTATTGCTGTCAAAAACATTTTGGGATACCTGTGCAATGATTTGCCCGGGGAGGTCAGAATTTATGCCTGTAATCATTATCCCCGGTATGACCGCACCTGTTTTGATTTCAAGGACATTTCCTGCCACACGCTCATTTTCAAGTATCCAAGCATTGTCTGCCTTTCCTCTGGAATTCAAAAAGTTTTCTTTATCCATATCGGCGGCAGGATTATACTCTTGGCTGACGTTGGTAGTTTTTGCACCTGAAAGCGTTTTTGCTTGAATTGGTTTTTGTATCGTTTGTACTTGTTCTTTGCTACTTACTTTTTTTGCCATCAAAGGAGCAGACAAAGCAGATAAATACGCTTGCTGGCGCAATCTCTTTCTGTTTTCAGCTTCTTGGTCAATCTTTGGCGTGTTGTCACGCACCACAACAATAGGTTCTTGCTTTACAGTTTTTGGACTTGTGGGAGAAGGAATGACCGCCGTGTTTTTGGGTACGGCAAGGTTAAGCCCACTGCCTTCACCCATAAGAACAGGTCTTTCATCTTCGCGAATAACAACTTTTTTTGCACCCAACATTTCTTCTTCCGGATTGTGGGCAAAATTTACGCTGTAAATTAATACTCCAAAAAGAATAAATAATATCAGTATGCCCACATACAAAGGCCATTTGCTCATGCGAGTAGCTTCTACAGCTTTTTCAGGCTCCAATACCAAGGCATTGGGAGAGTCTTGCTGTGACATCACTTTCCTCCCAAAACCGTAGTTACAGACTCAGGAACACCTCCTGCGGTAAATGATCTGGCAAAAGTTTGACCGGAGGACAATCGAAGCTGTAAGTACCAAACGGGAACTTCACCTTTGTCCTCATCATGATTTATAATATCAACGGTATATCCAATTTTTACGGTATTTGCACTATTATGAGGGCTTATTTTAAAACCCTTGGAGCGCAAAGCATTTTCAAAAGCCACATCAAAGGCATTTGTGCTTTTATCTGAAGATTTTTCCAAATAAATGGCTGTTTGCCCCGGTGCATGTACGTTCACAATCATGGACGTTGCTGTTTTCGCTATGTTTTCAATGTTTTGCTTCGGGACTTCGCCAAAAAAAGATGTGCCTATATTGTGCCTTGCACAACCTGTTGCCATAAGCATCATCAAAAGTAATAAAGGAATAAAGTTTTTCATTATTTTTTCCTCACTTCTACTTTTTCTTGGTCAGAGCCGACACCGACAATAAGAACAATATGCTTGAAGATACCGTCCACCACCATGGCACGGTCTTTTACTCGATAATTTACAAGTACATTGTCGCCATTTTTACGCACCAAAAGAACAGGCATTTCTCCTGCTTTTGCCGAGTCGGGTAAGCGAATAAAGGTTTGTTGCCCATCGTCATAAACACGTTCCGGTTTCCAGTTTACAGAGTCGCCGCTGATTTTGTAATTGAAATTAAGCTTTGATAAATCTGTACCGTCCGACATGGTTGCCCATTTTTGTTCTTTTTGCTCTTGTGCTTGTTTTGTTGCGGCTACCTTGCGCATACTATCCGCATAAAGAAAGCCTACATAGGGTGTGTAGCCTCTACGCTGAGAAATAAGACGCAAGTGATACACACGCAGATTTGTGGTCACAACGGCAGATGTTTCAATGCCGGCATCCATAGGCTTGATAAACAAATGGGGAGTGCTTCCTGCTTTACCTGTTTCCACCATCCATCTTGCAGAATCGCCCACAATAATTTCATGTAGGTTTTCGCCTTGCTGTAACTCCACGTCCACCACTTGCATGGGAGAACCGATAATAGTAGGCAAGCTTGCCCCGTGAACATATAAAAGCTTACCTCCTGCTCCCATCATGGGCGCAGCACCACCCCCTGCCCATTGATGTGTCTGATAAAGTGCTTTTCTTTCTTTTGCCGATAAAGGCACGATATCGGTGCTGAGGTAGACGCCCATATCACTTTGTGACGGCGGCAAAGTGGAATTTTGCTTTTGCGTTGGCGCAGGATACTGCATGGACGGCGGATAACCGTCATTGGCATAGACAGTTGCAGAAGTTATGACGAGCAGACTTACTGCCCAAAATAGTATTTTCATGTAAATTCCCTCTATTTTTTATTTTGTTGCGG
>CAYJJP010000021.1:0-17756 GCA_964370525.1 uncultured Desulfovibrionaceae bacterium
TTGGAGTGAGCGTGCCTTTCTGAAAAATGCATGAAAATGCGTTTTTCAGCTTCGATTAAGTAAATTATTTATAGATAAACCTTAAACATCAAATAGAGAAAGGAGTTATAAATGGTCAAAAAGCCTAGCCTTTCAACTGACATTCGTTGTCTTGGAACAAACAAAATTGACTCAAAGCTACCATATGGCATGTGGACTGATGATAAAAAAATTAATTTCTATGTGGGGCCGGAAGTTTCTGCTGAGCTGACCGGGCCTACGGCCATGGATTTTGAAGCAGCCGGCCCAAGACAAAAATTATATTTTGAGCCCAGTCGTGCGAAGTGCGCCATTGTCACCTGCGGCGGATTGTGCCCGGGTATCAATGATGTCATCCGTGCCTTGGTAATGCAATCACATCATGCCTACAAAGTACCCAGCATTTTAGGCTTTCGTTATGGTCTTGAAGGATTTATACCCGAGTTTGGGCATAAGATTTTGGAATTTAGCCCGAATAAAGTGGCAGATATTCATATGTTTGGCGGAACAATGCTTGGAACGTCACGCGGGCCGCAATCGTCTGAATACATAGTTGATACATTGGAACGCATGAATATAAGTGTGCTTTTTGTCATTGGCGGTGACGGTACCATGAAGGCGGCACAGAGTATTAGCAATGAAGTGCAAGAGCGCAAATTGAAAATTTCCGTTATCGGTATACCCAAAACTATTGATAATGACATCAACTTTGTACAACAATCCTTTGGTTTTAATACTGCTGTGGAGCAGGCCACCAGTGCCATTCGTTCTGCGCATACCGAAGCTGTGTGCGCGCATCATGGTATTGGCCTAGTCAAGCTTATGGGGCGTGAATCCGGATTTATTGCAGCTCAGGCTACTTTGGCCTTGAAGGATGTAAACTTTGTGCTTGTGCCGGAGGCTGAGTTTAAATTATACGGTGAAGGCGGTCTTTTGCCGGCGCTTGAGCAGCGATTGCTAAAGCGGCAACATGCTGTAATTGTTGTTGCTGAAGGGGCGGGAGCGCATTTATTGAAGGAAAATTCACAAACGGATGCTTCCGGTAATCGTGTTCTTGGCGATATTTTCAGCTTGCTAAAAAATGAAATAGAAACATATTTCAATGGTAGAGAATTTCCTTATGTGCTTAAAATGATAGACCCAAGTTATATGATTCGTTCGGTGCCGGCCAATGCATACGACAGTGTCTATTGCGGATTTTTAGGCCAACATGCTGTACATGCTGCCATGTCCGGCCGCACGCATATGGTTGTTGCAAAATTGCAAGATCGCTTTGTGCATCTTCCCCTTGATTTAGTTACACGCGGACGGCGTAAGTTGAATATCCAGTCGGAATTGTGGCGTGCGGTGCTTGAGTCCACAGGTCAGGAAATTTTGTCCGGCATGGTTTATAATGGTGATAAATAACAGGAAGTAGTTTGTATGTCACATATTGAGCAAGTAAAAGCATCGGCTGGTTCCGGTAAAACTTATGAAATTACACGGCGTTTTTTGCAATTTCTTGCTCAAAGCCCTATAAAAGCCCACAAGCCTCACTGTGGGCTTCATTCTTCAACTGCGCCTACTACAGCAACTGCTGACCCGTCTTGGGGCGACATTATGGCTATTACATTCACGAACCTAGCCACCCAGGAAATGAAGGACAGGATTCTCAAAAGCCTTAAAGAAATAGCCCTACAGCCGCCAAAAAGCGATGCCCTTATGCGCCCAGAGGTTGCGCAAGCCTGGATTGAAACCATCTTGCGTGGTTATAGCGCATTAAATATTCGAACCATCGATAGCCTTTTACATCTTATTGTGCGTACTTCAGCACTGTCGTTAGGTTTTTCGCCTGATTTTGAAAGCTCGTTCAATTTGAATGAGATAGCACTTCCGGTTTTTGAAATGCTCTTGGAGCAAGCAGAAGCCGGTGATGTTGAGATGTTGGATGCCATAGAGAAAATTTGTTATTCGATTTTAACACATATGGAAAGCGGTGGCTTTAATGTTGGGAATAAGTTCGAAAAAGATTTATTTCCCTTAGTAGAACTATTGCTCGTTGAAGACATTCCTTATTTAAGCTCTGCTGATGAAGTAAAAGAAAAACTGGAGAGTCTTAAAAAAGATTTTTTTGATACCGGAGCAAAGTTGTTAGCCATAAGCACGGACGAAAAACTTAATGTGTCGGCTAATGCGATGAAATTTTTTATAAAATGTCGCGATTTAGATGTTTCGGCTTTAGGTAGTGCTTATTGCTATAAGTCTTGTTTTGATGATTTGCTCAATAAAGCGAGCAAGGGCATGGCATCTGATGAGGCCGAAAAAATATATGCGGTGCTGAGAGAAACTGGTGCTAGGCTTGGCAGTGCTCACGAAGTATTAATTGCGGCGCTTAAAAGTTATCCTTTTTTTAAGCTGGCACAAAGAATTCGCGAGCAAATTGAACTTTTGCAAAAAAAAGACGGCAAAGTTCCCAATATGCTCATGGCAAAATATGCACGTGAAATATTAGATTTTGAGCATGGAGTGTCTGCTGCCCTTTGTCGTCTTGGCAGTAGCATTCATCATGTATTGCTGGATGAATTCCAAGATACAAGCAGGGAGCAATGGCATGCCCTAAGTCCGCTTATGGTGGAAGCATTATCGTGCGGAGGCTCATTGACCTTTGTGGGGGATGTGAAACAGGCTATTTATAGTTGGCGTGGCGGTGATTCTGCGCTTTTTGATGAAGTTTTGGAAGATGAGGAATTTATTGATAAGGCAAAGCCTGACACCAAGACTTTGCCAACCAATTGGCGTAGTAAAGAAAATGTTGTGCATGCCAACAACGCATTCTTTATGCCATTGGAACAAGAAGATGTAGCTAAAAAAATCCTTGCCGTTCTTGTAGGTAAGGATTGTCCACAAGATGTATTGCTGGCTGGCTCAAATAGAATTTGTGCTTCATTTAAGGGTGTTAAGCAAGAAGTTAAGGAAAAGGATGCCGCCGGTGGTTATGTTTGCATTGATCAAATCGGCGACTATACATTGAAATCGGAAGAACTTGAAGAAGCAGTAAAAGATTCTTTGAAAGCAAAGCTTTCGGGGGGATTGTCCGATCGCTATGCGTGGAATGATATAGCCATACTTGTGCGCAAGAGAAAACATGCTACCTTGGTGGCGGAGTGGCTTTTGCAATGGGGTATTCCGGCTATTACCGAAAATAGTCTTCTTTTACATACACATACTATTGTTGGCGAAAGCGTGGCTTTTTTGTCGTTCTTACATTGCCCGGAGGACGACTTAGCTTTTTGGTCAGTGCTTACCGGAAATATGCTTAGCTGTGCATTGTCCGTTGGGGGATGCACTGAAGCCTCGACGCAGATGCCGTCATTGGATGAGCTACATGAATGGCGAGTGACGCAAGATGGTAAAAAAACACCATTGTATAAAATGTTTAAGCAAAAATGGCCGGAATTTTGGGCAAAAGTTTTTTCTCCTTTCACGGATATGGCCAATATGCTCACTCCCTATGAGTGTATACAAGAGTGGTACCGCATTTTGAAAATTTCTGAGCGTTTTCCCACTGCCGAAACATTTTTACGAAGATTTCTTGAAATTGTGTACAGTGCTGAAGAGCAAGGTTCGGGAACGCTTGGTACATTTTTGGAACTTTGGGAGCGAGAAGGGAAAAATGAAAAAATCCCTACGCCAAGCAATGTTGACGCTGTACAAATACTTACCATTCATAAATCCAAAGGCTTGCAGTTTCCGGTCGTTATTATACCTTGGATGAATTTTGAAATTCAAGATGACAAAACTTTTGTTGTGCATGAGTGTGAATCGTTAAGCTTGCTTGTTCCTTTGAAAAAATATGTGGGTAAGCCTTATTATACTACTCAAGTGAAAAATGCACTGGAATCATTATATGTTTTATATGTTGCATGCACTCGTGCCGAAGAAGAGCTGCATTTGTTTCATACCAAAAGCCAAGGTAAGAAGGGTAGTAAATATTTATCGGCAGCTTTGGATATTCTTTTTGAAAAACTGGAGCTTAGCCTGCCTTATGAACTGGGTGTCGGCAAGGATGCTGTAGTTAAGGTTGCTAAAACCAAGACTTTGGTGCAAAAGCCTTTGAATCTATGCCCTGAGGATTTTATGGGCGTTTCTTCTCGTATTTTGGATTGGCAACCGCGCCTAAAGATTTATCGTCAACCTTTAAGAGAGCTTATTCGTACCGAAATTTTCAATGAGTACGGCTTGCGCCCCAATATTCGCGGAGAACTTGTACATTACTGTTTGGAAACAATGCAGAAAATAAATTTTGCACCCAAACTGTCGACGGCGTCGGATGTGGAACTTCAAGAAATACATCAACGCTTGCAAATCATTGTCGGTATGGGCATTCAAAATTTTGGAATGTCCATACATTTGAGCCGCCCCATGCTTGAAGCCTTGGTGCAAGAGCTTAGCGAAAAGCTTTTATGGTGCGCTTCGTTGCCGGAAATGGATGTATGGTTTACGCATGCTTTGGCTGAGCAAAGTATATTAAATACAGCGGAAAAGTGTGCCGGCAAGGTGAAAGAAACTCCGATTTACAGAATAGACTTGCTCTTACCTCCGCTAAAGAAAGGCGATGGTTACAAGCTGATAGATTTTAAGACCGGAGAAATTGACCCTGAGCATATAAGAAAAATGCAATTATATATAAAGATTTTGGATAAAATATCGCAAAATGCCCCTCATGCCATGAGTAAGTGCGAAGGAATGCTCATTTATCTTGACCATCAAAAATGCCGTATGGTTCAAGATGATAATTTTTCAGAACTTTTTTCAGAGCCACGTTGGCAAGGTGACATATAATATGCAGCAAGCTTTTTCTCTATTTTCGTGGGACAGGCCGTTTTTACCCGAGGTGCTCAAATATATTTGTGATATTAGTCAAAACGACTTGAGCCGTGTGACCATTATTATGCCGCATTCTAGGCCACGTCGCTATTTAGCAGACCTTTTTTATACCTATTTGCCACGTCCTTGTTTTTTGCCAAACATGCTGACGATAACAGAAATGGTTCAGCTTTTCCAAAATGTGCAAGATAGTTATGCTATAACACATGGTTTGCGAGAAGCGACGGAGCTTGATGCTGTATATCTTCTGTTCAAAGTTATTTCCGCAATGCAGCGTATTGAAGATGATGAGCATGACGAACAGTATCAGTTTTGCAACCATGACACTCTTTCAGCGCTAACACAATTGGATTTAGCGCAGTTTTTGCCGTGGGGATCACGTCTGTATGCGCTTTTTGAAGAATGCATGCAGCAATTGTCACCGGTGCAAAATATGGCGCATACCGAAGAGGAAGTTTCGCCCGTTGCCGCAGAGCTTTTGGGTGCTCTCGGGGATATATATGAAAATTATTTAGCAATACTTGCGCAAGAAGGTTTTACTACGCCTGCTTTAAGTACTATGCGCACAGTACAGGCCTTGCGAGAAAATCCCTCACTTATTCCGCCCTTATTGAAAAGCAATGCTGAAAGTAATCAACATGTTTTTCTGATTGGTTTCAATGTATTGACCGAGAGCGACGAAGTGTTGCTTAAAGCCTTGTGGCAGGCCGGTGCGCATGTATGTATACATAGCGACCCGGCGCTGGCAAGTTCTGAAAAAAATGCCAATGAGCATTATTCTTGCGAAGACCACGCTCTTTGGTTGCGGCGTTGGAATGCGCAATGCGAGCTTGTTGCCGAACCCTCCGGCAACAAGGCGGAATTGCATTTTATTGGTGCATATGACGTTCACTCTCAGCTGCTGGCTTTGCAAGAAAATTTGCATAAGACGTATAAAAGAGCTGATGGTGATATCTTGCACAACGTTGAAAACATAGACAAAACTAGCTCTGCCGTTGTTTTGACTTCTCCAAGCTTGCTTATACCTACATTACACCATTTACCGCCACATATAGATTTCAACGTTTCTATGGGTTATCCATTGGAAAAGTCATCGCTGTTTGCATTTATTGAAATACTTTTGCGTTTACAAGAGCGTGCTCGTATCGGTGCTGTGTTGGCTGAGATTACGGAATCAACGAAATCAACGAAATCAGCGAAATCAGCGAAATCGATGGAATCTGATGTATTGGATGAGCTTTTTGGGTATGATGAAGAACATATAAACACAAGTCATTGCCATGCGGAAAATGAAAGTGCGCATCGCTATTATTATTGGCGTGAGCTCTTGCACGCTTTGCGTCATCCCTATGTACAGGCTTTGCGCTTTTCAGATGAGGATGGCGCCTTTCATTCTTTGCAGGCGGACATTGCAGTTTTAGAAAAGATTTTGCGTACCGGCAAACGCTATGTGAGCATAGAAGATCTCATGCATTCATGGCAGTTTAATGCTTCATATATGGCAGATTCAGCTCCGTTTATGCAAGAGCTTCTTAAATGTATTGTGCATAATTTTGCTAAAGTTTCCACTGCTTATGAACTTGGTGATGCTTTGTATCAGCTGTGTCAACTGCTTTTGCGTAATTGTACGGAATTTTTAGAACGCCATGACATTGATGCCGAAAGTATGTATCGCTTGGTACATAAGGTCATTCCACAGCTGAAGGATTCGTGCCTTGCCCATACCCCCTTGCCGCCCATGGCAGTTTTCGCGCTTTGTCGTCAATTTATTGGCAAAGAAAGGGTAGCGTTTGAAGCTGATCCCATTACCGGCTTACAAATTATTGGTATGCTCGAAACACGGCTTTTGCATTTTGAAAATGTCTTCATCCTCGATGCCATCGATAGTGCCTTGCCGGGCTTTAAGCCTACGGATCCATTGTTGCCGGAATCCTTGCGCCCTGTGCTTGGTTTGCCGGGTTTACAAGAGCGTGAAAGGGTTGTGGCGTATACCCTGCAATGTTTATTGGCTTCAGCTAAAAATGTGCATTTTTATTGGCAAGAAGGTGCGCCGGGGTCAGAGCTTTTGGATTCTAAAAAAACACGCAGTCGTTTCGTGAATAGCTATCTTTGGGAAGAAGAGTGCCGTAGAAAGCGTATTATTGAAAAAAATGAGCCGCCTCTCTATACCGTTCCGTGCCCTTTGCATCCCATTGAGTTTGAGAGCAAAGGTTTGAAAGTGAGCTCTCAAATGACAGCGACAATAGTTTCCTCGCTTGAAAAAGGCATTTCGCCCTCAAAGCTTAATACTTATTTGAGCTGTCCCCAACGCTTCGCTTGGCAATATCTTTATAACTTCGGAGAATTGGACGAGGTGACAGAAGGGGATGACTTTTTAGGCGTGGGTAAGTTATTGCACGAGGTGCTACATGAAGCTTTTAAGCCGTACCTCAATCAAAAACTTTATTTAGATGAGTTGACATTGGATTATTTACTTGACGTATTCCATTCAAAATTTTCTTCAAATAAGTTATATGACAGTCTTTCTCCGCAAAATAAGATGTTTTTGCAAAAGGCCGTTCCCATGCGATTAAAGGCTTTTTTGCAAGCTCAGAAAAAACAAATTTCAACCGGTTATACGCATATTAAACATTTAGAAGAAGAATTTCGTGCGCCCATAATTGGCGTAGGCGGTGAACGTTTTCAAATTAAGGGCACACTTGATCGCGTAGATATGCGAACAAGTCACGAATGCAATAAAGTGCCGCATGACGGTTTGGTTATACTTGATTATAAAACAGGGAAAAAGATTGAAATAAAGGGGGGTGACGAATTTAAAAACATGTCGCTCTTTGATCGC
Source organism: uncultured Desulfovibrionaceae bacterium (assembly GCA_964370525.1). Lineage (GTDB taxonomy): Bacteria > Desulfobacterota > Desulfovibrionia > Desulfovibrionales > Desulfovibrionaceae > CAYJAD01. The sequence continues at coordinate 7,724 of CAYJJP010000021.1, forward strand.
TTGCAAGACTGGAACCCTGACAATGTAGATGAGGGAGATGCACTTCTTGCGGAAGTGAGCGAAGCTTTCCCTTCCTTGCAATTACCTTGTTATTTATATCTTTGTCTTCATCGTTACGGTAAAGATATTGAAGTTCTTGATGCGGCCTTTGTGTCCTTGGCCAATACCGGTGAAGAATTTTATTTTTTGAAAAATGTGGAACATGCAGACAGGGGTACAATTATTGGCGAAAATATTGTGAAAATACTGACTTTTGTGATAAGGCATTTACAATGTACAAGAACAATTATCCCTAAAAGGTCTGGTAGTTGCGCCCATTGCCCTTATGGTTTATTGTGTCAAAAAACGATTTAGGGTCAAATTTATAGTTTATTAAAGCCTCTGTGCAATGTATTGTGCAGAGGCTTTTTTGTGAAAAGAGTAATCAAATTACACAAAACTATTGACGAGCCTTTTTAAGGTATTATTTTTTTTATCGACTTGATGACATAGACAAGCGATTTTGACGGAGGAATTTATGGCAGTATCGTATAAGGATTATTATAAACTTTTAGAAGTGGAGCGAAGTGCATCCGCAGAAGAAATCTCAAAAGCTTTTAAGAAGCTTGCTCGCAAACATCATCCAGATTTAAATCCCGGCGATACCGCGGCTGAGGAAAAATTTAAAGAACTTAATGAAGCTTATGAAGTTTTGAAAGATCCGGAAAAGCGGCGGATGTATGACCAGCTTGGGCCGGATTGGCAACACGGACAACAGTTTCGTGGTGCGCCGGGCTTTGAGGGCTTCAACTTTGGTGGGTTTGGCGGCGCCGGTGGTTATGCTCGCAGCGGTGATTTTTCTGACTTTTTTGAGTCACTCTTTGGTCAAGGCGGACGCTCGGCTTATGGGCATGGCGGGGCGAATTTTGGCGCCGATCCCTTTGGCGGTTTTTCGCAACGTCCCATTAAGGGTAAGAATATGCAAGCAGAAATGACAGTATCGCTAGAAGATGCCTTGCATGGTGCGCGCCGTACCATTACGCTTTCATCGGGGCAAGGTAAGCGAGATTTGGAAGTTAATATACCTGCCGGCATAAAGGAAGGGGCAAAATTGCGCTTGTCCGGGCAAGGTGAACCAAGCCCAACTGGTGGTGCTTCCGGTGACTTGCTTTTGAGCATAAGGTTTATGGCGCATCCGCACTTTAGTGTTCAGGGCAATGACCTAAGTTATGATGCACTTGTTATGCCATGGGAAGCTGTCCTTGGCACAAAAATTACCGTACCGACACTTGACGGCGAGATAGAAATGAATATTCCGGCAGGTACTTCTTCCGGAAAGCGGTTTAGATTGCGTGGAAAGGGTTTGGGTAAGGAGTCTGCCAGAGGCGACTTAACGGCGCGTATTATGATTAAGTCTCCGGAAAAAATTAGCGAAGAAGAAAGTGCATTGTGGTTAAAATTGGCAGAGTTACACGGCGCCAATGCGGTCGTACTTGAAAACCACTGAAAGACAGGTGGTATTAAAAAATTTTTTACATTCATAAAGCAATTATTACCATTGCCGAAATAATATATTGGAGGGTACAATGGACATTAGTAAATACACAGAAAGAGCTCGTGCGTCCATTACCGAGGCTCAAAACTTAGCCGCTGGCTATAAACATGTGGAAATAGACGTAGAACATTTGGCGCTTGCGCTTATTAAGCAAGAGCAAGGCATTGTTCCTCGTATCTTGGAGCATATGGGTGTGCAAGTGCGTGCCATGGAAGTGGGGCTTGAAAATATTTTACGCAAGCGCACTTCAGTGACCAGTTCCACAGGAGATTTAAACAAACTTCTTATTACGCAGCGTGTGGCAAAAACTCTTGCAGATGCAGAAGCTGAAGCCAAACGCATGAAAGATGAATATATAAGCGTTGACCACTTATTTGCTGCGCTTGCCGACCAGCCCATGGCAACACCTCTTGGGGGACTTTGGAAAGAATATTCCATCACCAAGGCAAAGTTTGTCATGTCTATGGAAGAATTGCGTGGCGGAGCTCGTGTAACTTCTGCTAATCCGGAAGATACGTTTGAGGCTTTAAGTAAGTATGGCCGTGACCTTGTGGAAGCAGCCAGGCTTGGCAAGATGGATCCTGTTATTGGGCGTGAAGATGAAATTCGGCGTGTGGTGCGCATTTTGTCCCGCCGCACGAAGAACAACCCTGTGCTCATTGGCGAAGCCGGTGTTGGCAAAACAGCCATTGTGGAAGGTCTTGCCTTTCGCATTGTTAATGGCGATGTGCCTGAAAGTTTAAAGGGTAAATCGTTGTACGCATTGGATATGGGTGCCTTGATTGCCGGAGCGAAATTCCGTGGTGAATTTGAAGAAAGGCTCAAGGCCGTGCTGGGTGAGGTAGAAAAATCCGAAGGCCAAATAATTCTCTTTATTGATGAATTGCATACCATAGTAGGCGCCGGTAAAACCGATGGCGCCATGGATGCCAGCAATTTGCTTAAGCCCATGCTTGCGCGCGGCGAATTACATTGCGTAGGCGCAACTACAGTTGACGAATATCGTAAATATATTGAAAAAGATCCGGCTCTTGAGCGGCGTTTTCAGCCTGTCATGGTCGAAGAACCCACAGTGGAAGATGCCATTTCCATTTTGCGTGGACTGAAAGAACGCTTTGAGGTGCATCATGGGGTGCGCATTGGAGATTCAGCCATAGTTGATGCGGTAATGCTTTCACATCGTTATATTTCTGACAGGCAATTGCCCGATAAAGCCATTGACCTTGTGGATGAAGCGGCGGCTATGATTCGCACGGAAATTGACTCATTGCCGGAAGAGTTGGATTTGATTAACCGTAAAGTTATGCAGCTGGAAATCGAACGCGAAGCTTTAAAGCGTGAAGTTGATGAAGCTTCTAAAGAACGCTTGCAAAAATTGGAATGGGAACTGGCTGAGCTGCGTATTAATCAAGGTTTATTGCGTGGGCAATGGGAAGCGGAAAAAGGTTCCATTGATGCCGTGCGTGATATTAAAGAGCGTATAGAACAAACACGCCACGCCATTGAGCAGGCCGAAAGAGCTTATGACCTTAATCGTGCGGCAGAATTAAAATATTCAACCTTGCACTCCCTTGAAAAGCAGTTGCAGGCTGCTGAAAGCGGAGGCGAAGGCAAACCTCGTCTTTTGAAGCAAGAAGTGCGTCCGGAGGACATTGCTGCCATTGTGGGACATTGGACGGGAATACCGGTTTCACGTTTACTGGAAGGTGAACGTGAGAAATTGTTACGTCTTGGGGAGGAGCTACACAAGCGAGTGGTCGGTCAAGAGTTGGCGGTGCAAGCTGTGGCAGATGCTGTGCTGCGGGCTAGAGCAGGGCTTTCGGATCCCATGCGTCCCACCGGCTCTTTTCTTTTCCTTGGCCCTACCGGCGTAGGTAAGACTGAGCTTAGCAAGGCGCTTGCCGAGGCGCTCTTTGATACGCAAGAAAATATTGTGCGCCTTGACATGAGTGAGTATATGGAAAAACATTCCGTTTCTCGTTTGATTGGTGCGCCTCCCGGATATGTTGGATATGACGAGGGCGGTCAGCTGACTGAGGCTGTGCGGCGCAAGCCTTATTCCGTTGTTCTTTTTGACGAAATAGAAAAGGCGCATCCTGATGTTTTTAATACTCTTTTGCAGCTTTTGGATGACGGTCGCCTGACTGATAATCAAGGGCGGACAGTGGATTTTCGTAATACCATTGTAATTATGACTTCAAATATTGGTTCCATATACTTGCTTGAAGGTATTGACAATGAAGGCAAGTTGACTGAAGATGTTAAAAATAAGGTTTTAGACGAGCTACGAAATCATTTTAGGCCGGAATTTTTGAATAGAGTAGATGAAACAGTATTGTTTACTCCGCTCAGCATAGCACAAATTGAACGAATAGTAGATTTGCAACTTGAACGCTTGCGTTTGCGTCTTGATGAGCGTAATATAAAGTTAGAAATGACAGAACAAGCACGGGGTTATGTGGCTAGAGAAGGATATGAGCCTATTTTTGGTGCAAGGCCGCTCAAACGCTATATACAGCAGTATTTGGAAACAGCGCTTGCACGCAAACTTATAGCCGGAAATATTCTCGAAGGTCAAACTGTGACAGTAGATATTGTGGATGGTGAACTGAGCTTTTCTTCATAGGTTAAACGACATATTTCATTGAGAGTAAACTGTTGTAGGTTGTTTATATATAAAATGTTTATGGAAAAATACTAGGCGGATGCTATAAGCGATGCCATGAAGATTATACTGGCATCGCTTAAAAAACTATACATGGCAAGGGGGAGTGAAATGAAATATGCGGCACTTGTTTTGGCGGCGGGTAAGGGTACTCGCATGCACTCCAATAAGCCTAAAGTTTTGCAAAGCATACTTGGCGATCCCATGCTTGCATATGTTATACGAGCGCTACGCCCTATTTTTGGCGATAATATTTGGACAGTTATTGGCCACCAAGCAGAAATGGTGCAACGAGCTTTTGTTGGTGAAGGTATGCGCTATGTGTTTCAAAAAGAACAAAAGGGCACCGGGCATGCGCTTATGCAGGCAATGCCGGAGCTTGTAAAAAATAAAGTGGACTATGTGCTTGTGATTAACGGAGATGCTCCGCTTATCAGCACAGAGACCCTGCAAATGTTTTTGGACGAAGTGCAAAAAATGCGTCGCCCCGCTGTAAGTTTTATTTCGATGATTTTGCCCCATGCCAATGATTATGGGCGTGTAGTGCGCAGTCAGGGCGATGTGATGAGCATTGTGGAAGCAAAAGACTTTGCTGCTTCGTTGAGTGGTGGCGGTTTGGCTCAGATTAAAGACGAGTTCCGTGATGAATTTCGTGGAGAAGTTAACGCCGGAGTCTACCTTTTGCACGTTCCTACCATGGAAATACTTATTCCTAAACTAAACAATAAGAATAAAAGTAATGAAATTTACATTACAGATCTTGTGTATTTATCTGTGAGTTTGGGGCATGGGGCTTGTGCTTATGTATGTGAAGATGCAAAAGATACGCTTCACGGCGTTAATAATTCTCAAGAATTACTCGCCGCGGAAAAGCTTTTGCGTACTCGCTTTGTGGATGCAGCCATTGACAAAGGGGCATTCGTTCACAATGAGCATATGGTTGTATTGGGTGCTTGCGTAGATGTTGCGCAAGGTGCTGAAATATATGGCCCCATAGAAGTATATGGTCATTCAATCATTGCAGCCGGAGCTATTGTTCGCTCGCATTGCGTTTTACATAACGCTCGCATTGATGAAGGTGCTGTTATTTTGCCTTTCAGCCACATTGAAAATGCCTATGTGGGTAAGTATGTTAGTGTGGGGCCTTATGCACGCTTGCGCCCCGGTTCAAAGCTTGAAGACGGTTGTAAGATAGGTAATTTTGTTGAAATAAAAAAATCAATAATTAAGAAAGGGGCAAAGGTCAGCCACTTAAGTTATATAGGCGACGCCAGTGTAGGCGAAGGTGCCAATGTAGGCGCCGGAACCATTACTTGCAATTATAATGGGAAAATTAAATCTCAAACCACCATTGGCGCCGGAGCATTTATTGGCTCAAATACTTCCTTGATTGCGCCTGTGAGAGTTGGTGACAATGCGCTTATCGGTGCTGGATCTGTTATTACCAAGAATGTGCCGGAGGGCGCATTAGGCATTACAAGAGCTCCTCAAAAGAATTTGCCGAGAAAAATATAAGTTAATTATTGTAGGTATTTTAAGTTAGGTTTTCATTTTTGAAGCCCAAATCGAAAACTTCTATGCAAAAAGCATCTTGCTAATATTTTAAAAAGGAGTTACTTACAAGTCATGGAAAAACTCAATTTACTCGAAGAAAACGTGAATCGTCTTTTGGAAGAACTTGGGCGATCACGCGAAGATAATAGGCGCATCCTTCAAGACAATGAAAGTCAAATAGCAGAACTGCACGAACAGTTGCATGCTGTGAAGGAAGAGAATAAAACACTTAAAGATTTACTTGATCAAGAAAGACAAGTGAAGGACGATGTTCTGCAACGCATCGATGTGTTGCTTGAGCGCATGAAGAGTATTGATTAGACCTGTGTTGTGCTGCTATGCAAGAATATACACTGAACTTATTAGGCTTTGATATAGCCTTTAAAGCAGGAGTTGATGCTGAGCGGGTACATAAGGCTAAAGAGCTCGTGGAAGAGAGATTCGAAAAAATAAGCGCCCTTGGAGGAAGAAGCAGCAAAGAGTTGCTACTAACCTTTTTAGTGTTGGGGCTTGCTGATGATTTATTACAAGCAAATGAACAATTAGATGATGTGAATGATCGTCTTGATGTTTTGCTTGCAAAGATAAAAGAAATAATTTGATATATGATATTTATCCCTGGATGGTTTGTGCTTGTGGAGGTGTTGCTGACCTTACAAGCTTAAAATTGGGAGTCAAGGTTTTTGCCGTGAGCAAGCCTCCCTCGAAGGAGGAAGCCTAACGTAAGGGCCAAGGCACCCCCCTGAGAAATCAGGTTCTGCAATAGCTTCTTCACACGGCTGTTTGGGGATAGTCTTTTTGTCGATTTCGTTAGAGCAATCTTGTTAATGTGCCTGCCGACTCATTGGAGTTTATCCAATGATTATAACTGTGTTCTTTTTGCATGCGGTGGGTACATATAATGCGATACTAAAATAATTGCTTTAATGAATAATATAACAATAATGCGGAGATAGCTCTGTGATTTTCACTATCTAATTCGTGAATTTTTATCGACTTGAACTTTATCAAGAAGATTCTTTGTGCTTTTGCAACTGTTTGCTTTTGCTACTAGTCAGTGAGCAAAAAAAATATGGCGCGTACATTTTCCAAATGGATCGTTACAGATTGTAACGTCTTTTCTCGTTTTCATCTCTTTTCATAAAACCTCTTCTGCGTATGTAATGCTACGAAGCATTGTGTTCTTATCCCAATTTTATTGTGATAAGGTGCAGTGCTTTGATGCTTATCGGGTTATTACCTGTTTCTATAGGAGGAATTACAATGGGTACAATGACATGGGGCATGGTTTTTATAATTGCTCTCATATGCCTTGGCATTGGTATGTTTGTGCAAAGACACCTTACATCAAAGCGCCTTGGTGATGCCAATATGCTTGCAAAACGCATAGTTGATGAAGCTCGTAAAGAAGCGCAAGCGCAAAAAAAAGAAATGTTATTGCAAGGACAAGATGATCTGTTTCAGCAAAAGCGTGAAATGGAAGGTGATCTTAAAGAACGTGAGCGTGAGCTTAAAGCACGTGAACGAAAAATGGATGAAATGAGTGGTCGATTGGAAGAAAAGCTTGAGCTAGCCACGACGCGCGAAAGAGATATTTTAGGTGTAGAAAAAGAACTTGCAAAAAAAGAACGCTCTCTTGCTGAAGCAGAAGAGTATCTGCAGATACGAGTTGATGAACAAGAAAAGCATTTGCAAGAAATATCAGGGCTTACCGTTGATGAAGCCAAGGCTCGCATTTTTGAAGAAGTTGAGGCCAGAACGCGTCACGAAGCTGCAAGAATGATAAGGCTCATCGAAACAGAAGCCAAGGAAACGGCAGATCGCAAGGCTAAGGAAGTTTTGTGCAATGCCATTCAGCGCTATGCAGGCGATTATGTTTGTGAGCAAACGGTAACGGCAGTTACTTTGCCAAGTGAGGACATGAAGGGGCGCATTATTGGGCGTGAAGGCCGTAATATTCGTGCTTTAGAAACAGCAACGGGTGTTGATTTAATAATAGATGATACGCCGGAAACGGTGATTTTGTCTTCGCACAGCCCCTTACGCCGTCAAGTGGCTCGCATGGCACTGGAACGCCTTATTCAAGACGGTCGTATTCATCCTGCACGCATTGAAGATATAGTGCAAAAATGCGAGCAAGAACTTGATGTTTTAGTGCGTGAAGTAGGCGAACAAGCCACATTTGATGCCGGAGTTCATGGGATTCACCCGGATATAGTACGGCTTCTTGGGCAATTGCGCTATCGTACTTCTTTTACGCAAAATGTGCTCAAGCACTCGCTGGAAGTTTCGGCCTTGTGTGGAATGATGGCAGCCGAGCTTGGTATGGATATTAAAAAAGCTAAGCGAGCCGGCTTGTTGCATGATATCGGTAAGGCAGTGGACCATGAAGTGGAAGGGTCGCATGCGCTTATTGGTGCTGACCTTGCTAAAAAATATAATGAAAACAAGGATATTATCCATGCTATCGGTGCGCACCACGAAGACATTCGGCCAACAACGGCATTGGCTGTGCTCGTGCAAGCTGCTGACTCGTTGTCAGGCGCAAGACCGGGGGCGAGAAAAGAGCTTTTGGAAAATTATGTTAAACGCCTGGAGGACCTTGAGGGAATTGCAACTTCCTTCACAGGCGTGGCAAAGGCTTATGCTATACAGGCCGGCAGAGAAATACGGGTTATGGTAAATTCAGAAAATGTTGATGATGACACAACCTATGTGCTTTGTAAGGATATAGCTGATAAAATAGAGAAAAAGATGACATATCCGGGGCAAATTCGCGTTACGGTTATTCGTGAGCGTAGAGCCGTCGGTTACGCAAAATAGCGGAAAGATAAAGTGTTATGAGAGAAAATCTTTTGTAATGAAAAGATTTTCTCTTAAAAAATTACTTGCGGTCTGATAAAATCATTTTTGCAGCAAATGCGGCTGCGCCAAATCCATTGTCAATATTACACACAGCTAATCCCGGTACACAGCTACAAAGCATGGAATTTAGTGCGGTAATGCCTTTCTCGCCAACGCCATACCCAACTGATGTTGGCACTGCTAACACAGGACAGCGCACAAAGCCGGCTAAAACGCCGGGTAAGGCTCCTTCCATACCGGCCACGGCAATAATGATTTTCGCATTTTGCAAAGCCGGAACATGCGGAGAAAGCCTGTGTAGACCAGCAACTCCGACATCGGCAATAAAGCCGGCATTTATACCAAAAAAGTGCAATACGCCAAAGGCTTCAAGGGCAATGGCTCTATCGGCTCCTCCTGCTGAAACTACTATGGCTTCGCCGTGTTGCGCCCATTGCGATGCTGATTCTGCTTGTGGAAGCTCTTTGCCAAGGCTAAATAAATGAGCATCGCTAAGGTGCGAACCTTGCGGAAAATGCTTGCGTAATAATTCTTGTTGGGGCAAGGAAAGTCTTGTGACCAAGACAGGAGAAAACTCTTGCAGATGAGCGATGGCGGAAATGAGCTGTGCATCGTTTTTGTGCGGAGCAAATACTACTTCAGAAAGCAGAGTTCGCGCTTTGCGGCCCGGGTCAAGAGTAAGTCCGCTCAACGTGTCTTGTACTGAGTTTGTTGTGTTACATTCCAAAGATTTTTGCAGAGCATCGGTCACCGTTAATGTGCCGTTTGCGACTTGTTCCAGTATATTTTTTAAAATAATGTTTTTCATGTTTTTCCTATTAGAGTATTTTAAATTGAAATCGCTAATGTTAACTTGAATTAAAGACACATCGCTTTTGCGATTAACAGTATAATAAAATAGCACTTCTGTCTTGGCAGTTAATTTTTACTGCTGCAGTCAAGCTAATAATTTTATCTGAAATTACTATATAATGAAATTATATGAAGATTTTCTCCGGTAAGATTATATTGTATTTACCCGAAAAGCAATATATAATTGAATGCGTCGGCTGGTAATGAAAATAGCTAGTCGTCACTAAAAAAGCACATAAACGACTTAGAATAAATAAGTTATTAGCTAAAATATATAAATAAAAATGCCGAAAATAAGGGCATGAAATGCTCTTTTCCGGCATTTTTATGGAGCTGGAAACCGACTTTTTAGTGACGACTAACAAAATTTGAGCGCAAGCGAAAAATTTTCGCCATGTAAAATGAGCCGCAATTCACTTGCGGCGACCCCGAAGGGGCATTTGGAGTGGGCGTGCCTTTTTGAAAAATGCATGATAATGCGTTTTTCAGCTTCGACTAGCTAGTCGTAACTGAAAAAGACATTAATGATTTAAAATAAAAGAAATTTTTAGTAAAAACAGGCA
>CAYJJP010000022.1:0-17644 GCA_964370525.1 uncultured Desulfovibrionaceae bacterium
AAATTAGTAAGAGCAAATTGCTTGATTTAGCCTTGAAACTATATTATGATTCGTTATGGAAAAAACAATAGCTATATTTCTCCCCCCTTTGCCGCACTTAAGCGGTGGGATGTTGGTACTTCTACAAGTAGGCAATCATTTGGCTAGCTTGGGACACAATGTACATTTTGTAATTCACGACGGCGAACTAGATCACATGGGCTACGCTGAAGTTTATGATAGAACCGATGTACCCATAAAGTCTTGGTCAAATTTAGAGCTAAGCCCAAACCATGTTTGGGTAGTGCCTGACGGCTGGACTAATGCGCTCGTTATAGGTGTAAAGGCCGGAGCTCGATGTATAATGTACATTCAAAATTGGGCTTTTTCCCTACGCACCTTGCCAGATAATGTTTTTTGGAAAGATCTGCCTGTAGAATTTATGTATGTTTCTGAACCGGTGCATAAATTTGTGCATGAAATTACCGGTAAAGACGGGCCAATTATGCGCCCTGGAATAGACTTGAATCTATTTTTCCCACTGCCGAAAGCGGCTACAGTTTCAAGTTCTACAAAAAAAATTATTCGTGTTGCGTGGATGCCTCGCAAAAATAAGGTTTTTGGTGAACAAATTATCGATGCAGTACAGCAACGCTTAAATCGGCTTTATCCTCACATTGTCTTGCAATTTGTTCCCATTCAGCGGGTCACACATAGCGAGGTTGCTAATATACTTCGGACATGCCACATTTTCCTTGTTACAGGATTTCCCGAAGGCTGTCCTCTGCCGCCGCTTGAGGCTATGGCTTCCGGTTGTATCCCCGTTGGCTTTAACGGCCTTGGCGGTTGGGATTACATGCGACAGTTTACTATTCCGGGTTTGGAGATGCCATTTCTTGCAAAACCTTGGTTTGAGTTACAAGAAAGAACTTTTGGCGGTAACGGATTTTATGTTGAAGATGGAAATGTACTGGCGGCTACACTTGCCCTTGAACAAGCGGCATTGCTCGTACATGATGAAGGGGCTAGCTATCAAGAAATTTGTCATAACATGGCGGCTACAGCATCTGCTTATTCTATTGAAAAACAAGAAAAAAACATCGAACAGCTAACACAGCATTTGACCACGTAAACTATGTCGAGAAAACCTTCTAAAAGTCCCGAGGTTATTTCCGAGGAACTTTCTTTACCAACCTTAGGTGTTGATAGTCATGCGCACCTTGATTCAAAGCAATTTGATTTGGATCGTGATGATGTTATTGCAAGGGCTAAGGCATGCGGTCTTAGCCACATCATTAACATATTCATGAATCCCCAAGATTTCAACGTACGCTCGGCATATTTTGCAAAACATCCGGAAGTCTTTTTTGTTCTTGGCATACACCCATGTGATGCCATGCATTGCAATGACGATAATCTTGCTCTTATAGAGGAGCATTTCACCAATGAAAAACGATTGTTGGCTCTTGGCGAAATCGGACTAGATTTTTATTGGGACGATTGCCCAAAAGATGTGCAGCTTGACGCTTTTGTAAAATTGCTATCCCTTGGCCGCAAGCTTGGCAAGCCTATTGTTATTCACAGTCGCGATGCCACCGATGCCACCATTGCCGTGTTGGAAAAGGAGAATTTTAAGGATTATCCTGTATTATGGCACTGTTTTGGCGGCGACGTTAAGGATGTCAAAAGAATTTTGCATAATGGATGGTATGTTTCAGTGCCGGGGCCTGTGACGTATCCTAAGAATGAAGCTTTGCGTGAAGCGGTGCAGAAAATTCCACTCGATAAAATCATGCTCGAAACAGATGCCCCCTACCTTACTCCACAAGAATGGCGTGGTAAGCGCAACGAATCGGCCTACACGGTATGTACTGTAAGGGCTATGGCTGAAGCACTCAATATGCAAGCCGATGAATTATGGAAGATTTGCGGTGATAATGCACGCAGATTCTTTAATATACCTGATAATCTATAGCTATTTCAACCAAACTACATTCAACCCTTACTGAACTCGTGTAATTACAAGCGTTCTTGGTGCATCATCTACCAAGGTCATCCCCTCAGGAAGATTAAAGGTGAGCGTAACCGGTGCGCTTTGCCCTATTTCAAGGTGCAAGGGGGGTGTAACACGAGCTACAGCTTTTTTGTGATAGTCAGTATCTTTCACAAGCCCTTCTGGGATTTCTGCTTCAAATTGCACATTTTGCGGATCTACGGTGAAGTTATTGGCGGGCCCATTGATGCCCACTGATTTCTTTAGGGTTATGCGTGAGCGTTTACTGGCCACAGTATAGGTCACTTTAATTGAATTAGGTGTAACATCTGTATATCTATCAGCAATTACTAGCGGAAAATCTTTAGTATACGTTCCTGCTTTTTGCTTTGGATCTATGCGCAAATCAAGGTCAAGTGATTTTATGTTTTGTACTGTACTTTGAGGGCCTTTAACCAGCGCTGTGCTGGGCGAAAGATTGATGTCCACAACTTTAAATGAATCATCATCTAACTTTACATCAAGGCGTGGAACAATAATCACAGGACGTTTAAGGACAGGTTCTGTCTCGATAACAAGGTGCGTCGGCTCAATCTCCAACACTTCAAAAGCTCGGTATTGATTACCCCAAGTGTCCTTAGAAAATGGACGTACGTTTTTCCCAATTTGTAAGTTTGCCAAATCCACTACAATGGAAGGATTTCTAGAGTTTTCACCCGTCAATAAATTTTTAGGTCCACGAATTTGAACATCTATACTTGGAATCAAACCGTCCACCACAACAAGACCTTCAGGTGCATTTTGATAATCTAATAAAACACGAAGATAGACGTCCGTACGCTCACTAATGGTAATAATATACCATGCACCAATGGCAATTATTATGGAGATAAGCAAAATAGGAAAATTTATTTCCTTAAAACTGGAAAGAGTTGGAAAATTAAAGCGCATCGCTGATAATCTCTCTAAGTTTTGCGGGAGTAATCTTTGAATTTATAACCCCCTTTAAGGCCACGGATATTTCGCCTCGCTCTTCAGAGACCACAATGGCCAGCGCATCCGTTTCTTCTGTGATGCCAAGGGCTGCACGGTGTCGAGTGCCAAAATTCTTATCTTTAACCACTGCCAAGGGCAAAATACAAGAAGCAGCCGAAAGTCTTCCGTTTATAATAATAACAGCACCGTCATGCAAGGGCGAGGTGTGTAAAAAAATAGAAAGTAAAAGCTTTTTGGATATTTGTGCATCAAGACTAGTCCCTTCTTGCCGCACCATATCTTCCAAGGGCAATGAACGCTGAATAATGATAAGCGCTCCGATTTTTAAACGAGCCATTTCGGTACAAGCCAAAACAACTTCTTCCACCGTGTTGCTGTTTAAAGTCGATTTTCCCCAAAAATAGCGAGCTCCCATCTCTCCAAGGGCTTGACGTATATCTTTTTGAAAAAGAATAATCATAACAATAAATAAAGAACCAACAATGTATTCTAAAAACCATTGCACTGAATAAAGTTCCAGCTTTATCGAAATGAAGTATAAAATAATTAATAAACCAAGACCGAGTAATGTTGCGAGGGCACGGGTTCCCTTAATCATTAGAATGCCACGATAAATGATGAATGCAATAATTGAAATATCCAAAATATCACGCCAATTTATGTTGCGTGGTAATTCAAAATTATGGATAAGCTCAAACATAAAAATTCCGCATATATACTTTATTCTAGGTTCATAACTTCAGCTAAGCGCAAAGCTTGTCCACACTCCGCCACATGGTGTACTCTATGAAAACATATACCTCGCATACCAAGCAAGCCAGTGACCTGCGATGTGGCATTTTTTCTGGCTTCCATGTCGTCTACGTTTATATCTAAAAATTTATGCAACAATGACTTCATGGAAATAGCAGCAAGTAATGGCCGTCCAAAACGCTTAAAAGTGTGCATGTGTCTTAGCAATTCAAGGTTCTGCTCTAGACTTTTGCCAAAACCAATGCCAACGTCAAGCAAAATATTTTCCTCAGGCAGTCCTGCTATGGTAAGCTTTGAAAGTTGTTCATCAAAAAATTTTTGTACTGCATCAACTATATTCCCTGAACTGATATGCTGTTGCATTATTTGCGGACGGTGCGTGCAGTGCATAAGCACATAGCCGGGCTTGTAATGCGCAATAACTTCTAGCAATTCAGGATCAAAAGCGCATGCAGAAATGTCGTTTATGCAATGAGCACCCAGTTCTAGGACTGTTTTAGCTGTTTTAGCATGATATGTGTCAACGGAAATAATGGGAGCTGTATTTGACGCCCTAACTTTGGAACTTAGTTCAAGATAGGCAGTCAGTACCGGTAAAAGCCTTTGCAATTCTTCATCGGCACTCAATGGCTTTGCTCCTGGCCTTGAAGATTCGGCTCCAAAGTCTAAGATGTGCGCCCCTTCAGCTATTAAGTTTTGCACATGGGCGAGAGCATTTTCGGTCTGTAAAAATTTACCTGCGTCGGAAAAGGAATCGGGAGTTATATTAACAATACCCATGAGCGCAAAGGGGTTCGGCGTCAAACGCTTCCCCCCTGCTAAAGCCCAATATATTGTTTGGTTAGTCATTATTATTCTTTTTTGGAAGAATCGCTTTGCTCGGAATTTTTTGTTTCCAAGTTTTGCTCATTTTCTGCATTCGTTGCTTCATTTGAGTCATTAGCCGATTCAGCAACATCCCCAAAAGTGAAGCTAGGCTCTTGAGCCGATGCAGGCTTACTGTCTTTCAACTCAAGCGGTGGCAAAGGCTTACCTTCCATGATAAACTCAATATCTTCACCGCTTATGGTTTCGCGCTCAAGTAAAGCCTCAGCGATGGCATGCAAGTACTTGATATTTTCCTGCAAAAGATCATGGCATCGAGTGCGCGCTTCATTAATAATATCTTTTACTTCCTTATCTACAAGGCGAGCAGTTTCTTCGCTAAAGTTTTTATTTTGAACCCATTCACGCCCAATAAAAACTTCTTCACCCGTTTCACCTATGGCTAGCGGGCCAAGAGTTTCACTCATCCCCCACTCACAAACCATCTTGCGAGCAGTTCGGGTTACACGCTCAATATCACTACCGGCGCCGGTGGTAATTTCCTCAAAAACTATTTCTTCGGCCACACGCCCGCCCAATAAAACCACAAGCGTATTTTTCAAATATCCACGAGAATAACCATGTCTATCTTCTTCGGGAAGCTGCATAGTCACACCAAGGGCACGCCCACGGGGGATAATGGTCACCTTATGCACAGGGTCGGTCTTTGGCAAAAGACGTGCGGCAAGCGCATGTCCGGCTTCATGGTAAGCCGTGATTTTCTTTTCTTCATCAGATAGGATAAGGCTACGGCGTTCACGCCCCATGAGCACCTTATCTTTCGCCCATTCAAAATGCGCCATGGTCAAGTAGTCTTCATTGGCCTTAGCTGCCTGAAGCGCCGCTTCATTGACTAAGTTCTCAAGGTCAGCACCGGAAAATCCGGGAGTACCACGAGCTAATGTTTCAAGAAGTACATCCTTACCAAGCGGTGTGCGTCTTGTATGCACGTCCAAAATACGTCTGCGCCCTTTCAAGTCAGGCGTAGGAACAATTACTTGGCGGTCAAAACGTCCGGGACGCAACAAAGCCGGGTCGAGCACGTCGGGACGGTTGGTGGCAGCAATAAGAATAACACCTTCATTGGATTCAAAGCCATCCATTTCAACCAATAATTGGTTGAGGGTTTGCTCACGTTCATCGTGGCCGCCCCCAAGCCCTGCTCCACGTTGACGCCCTACCGCATCTATTTCATCAATAAAAATAAGACACGGAGCATTTTTCTTACCTTGCGTAAAAAGGTCACGCACACGCGAAGCACCAACGCCCACAAACATTTCCACAAAGTCAGAACCTGAAATAGAAAAAAACGGAACGCCGGCTTCTCCGGCAACAGCACGAGCAAGCAATGTTTTACCGGTTCCCGGAGGGCCTACGAGCAAAACACCCTTGGGGATACGTCCACCAAGCCGTGTAAATTTTTTAGGATTGGACAAAAATTCCACGACCTCAGAAAGTTCTTCCTTGGCCTCATCAATACCTGCCACATCTTCAAAGGTAATGCGCCCTTGTTCCTCAGTGAGCATACGAGCGCGCGAACGCCCAAAACTCATGGCTTTGCCGCCGCCTCCTTGCATTTGACGCATGAAAAAAATCCACACACCTATGAGTAAAAGCATGGGAAACCATGAAACAAGCAAGGTCATATACCAAGGCTGTTCTTCAAGTGGTTCTGCCTTAATGGAGACATTTTTCTGCATAAGGCGATTAACCAAATCTCCATCAGCCGGCGCATAGGTTTGTATCTTTGTACCGCTCAAATTTTTGCCAATAAGAGTTCTGCCTTGAATAGTAACTTCTGCAATATCGCCTTTATCCACTTGCTGCAAAAATTCCGTATAGGAAATCTGCTGATTAGCACTTTGCGGCTGTTGAAACATATTATAGAGCATGACCATAGCCAGAGCAATTACTGCCCAAAGCATTAGGTTGCGAGTGGTTTGATTCACGATTCCTCCGTGATTATGGTGTATTGGTATTTTTTTTGTTTTAGCATATGTCTACGCTGCCATCATTGTCTTTCAAATAAGTACATCTTCATAAACATACGATAAATAAACATTTTACATTTTATTTATCAATGAAGTGTGCTCCTCCGCTTAAGATAAATAATACCTCTCAAGCTTTTGACAATATTTCAGCTGCGAAAAATATAAACTTTCCCATTACACAATGCCATGTTCACCGGGTTTTTCATATTCTTCTTCAACTTCTGCACGCACATAGTCTTCTGTTTTACCAAGAGCCAGCAAAATGGCCGATGACACATAGACAGAAGAAAACGTACCAACCACAACACCAATGAGCATGGTTAGTGCAAAGTCATAGATAATTCCTCCGCCCAAAATAAATAACGACAAGGCAGCCGCTATTGTTGTACCGGAAGTCAAGACAGTACGGGACAAGGTTTGATTCACACTTTTATTGATAATATCGCCTAAGGGCAAATCGTCCATTTTTCGTAAGTTTTCGCGAACTCTGTCATAAACAATAATGGTATCGTTGAGGGAATAACCAATGAGCGTCAATAAAGCCGCCACGACATTGAGATCAAGTTCTGTGCCAAGTATGCTGAGAATACCGACGGTGATAAAAACGTCATGCAAGAGACCAACTATGGCACCAAGGGCAAAGTTTAAGCGCAATTTCCAGCAGATTCCTACAGTTATTGCTAAAGCCACAAGCACAAGATAGCCCATGCCAAGACCGGCAAAGCCCATGCCATACATACTGCCCCACAAGGCAACAGTCATAAGCGCTGCCGTCATCCAGCGTTGCTCAAAGCGACCGGATATATACACAGCAATAAGCAAAACAGCATAATACATGGCTTCCAGTGCTTTGTTGGTTAAATCCGCACCAACCTTAGGGCCTACTTGCTCAAGCCTTTCAATGACAGCTTTATTATCGGGAAAAGTTGAAGCCAGTGTTTTTTCAACATTTTCACGAAGTTCCACAGCATTGGCATCTACCGTAGAAAAACGGAGTAAATATTCACGTCCATCATCACCGTAACGCTGCGTAGTAATTCCCGGAAGTTCAGGAATATCAAGGCTTTTTTTCAAAACAGCATCTTGTACGCTTTTATCAAACTTAACTTGCACCACAACACCACCGGCAAAGTCAATGCCAAGACGAGGCCCTCCGTGCAATGCCATATAGCCAATGCCTAGCAAGATAAAAAATGCTGAAATTATGTAGGCAATTTTACGCTTGCCCACAAAGTCTATATTCGTATTTTCTTTAATAAATGAAAAACCCATATCAAATCCTTATTTGCTTATATATTGATTGCTTTGGATTTTCTTGCCCACATTTCAAATACACCGCGTGACACAAAAACCGCTGTGAACATGGAAGCAATAATACCCAATGAAAGCGTCACCGCAAAACCACGCACAGGCCCTGTACCAAATTGATACAACACGATGGTGGCAATAATTGTGGTAAGATTGGAGTCAATAATGGAAAGCGAAGCCCGCTCAAAGCCGGCAGTCACCGCCGCAAGCGGCGTAAGCCCTCGCCTTAGCTCTTCTCGAATGCGCTCAAATATAAGCACATTGGCATCCACCGCCATACCGATAGTCAAAACAATACCGGCAATACCGGGAAGAGTCAGCGTTGCGCCAAAAGCTGCCAAGCCGGCTAAAAGCATAGTAATGGTAAATACTAACATAATATCGGCAATAACACCGCTCATGCCATAATAGATGGCCATAAAAATAATCACGGCTATGGCACCAACGCAAGCTGCGAGCATTCCGCTGTCAATGGATTCTTGCCCAAGGGAAGGACCAACAGTACGCTCTTCAAGCACAACCACCGGCGCAGGCAAAGAACCTGCTCTCAAAACCAAGGCTAAGTCCTGAGCTTCTTCTGTGGTAAAGCTTCCGGAAATACTGGCTCTACCGCCGGGGATACGCTCATTGATATTGGGTGCTGAATAGACTTTTCCGTCAAGCACAATAGCCATACGCTTACCAACATTTTCTGCTGTAATACGCTCAAAAATTGTGGCGCCTCGGCTATTAAAATTTAGTTGCACATTGGCTTCATTCATTTGGTCAAAGCTGGGACGAGCATCCACAACGTCCTCACCGGTAAGCACCGCATCTTTATTAACGGCTATTAATTCCGGCCTTTGTGTATTTGCTGTTGCACCATCTCCAATCATCTCTAAAGTGATGACATCAGGCGGAAGTACGGCGGCATAAGGATCAACATCGCTACGCACAATATGAAATTCAAGAAGAGCGGTTTGCCCGATAAGCTGCACCGCACGACGAGGATCTGAAACGCCGGGCAACTGAATTTGAATGCGATAGTCGGCCTGCTTGCGGATGTCAGGTTCCGCTACGCCAAATTGGTCAATACGATTGCGAATGGTGCGCAAAGCTTGTTCCTGAGCCATATCAGCAATGCTTTTTGCAGCACTTTCTGTAAAATTCACATGATAAAGAACTTGTCCTTTATCGGTTGTTGTAGTTTCTTTTACAGCTATTCTATCAAAACGCTCAACAAGCAAGTCATCAAGCTTTTGTTTATCAACTTCTTTGAGCAAAATAAATTCTAAGGTATTGGCATCAAGCATTCGTGGTCGAAGGACTGCCATGTCAGCATCTTGTGCTTCAATGCGTATATCCTGCCCAAGTTGCGCCAAGGCATTGGTGATGGCCTTTGCCACTTCAACCTCAAGAGTAAGGTGTATTCCGCCTTTCAAGTCCAAACCCAAATTGATTCGAGAATCAGGCAAAATTTTAGCTAGGGGGGACTGCTGCACAAGAGGAACACTTGGCAACACATAGATAAGACTTAAAATAAATACTAATAACGCTATGACAATACGCCAACGTGACAACGACATGGATCACCTTCCGACAAAAAATACATCTTGCGCGCTACAAAGTGCAACGCGCAAGAGAGTTTTAGTTCATTGTATAAAAATCATCAAAAAAAGAATAATAACTTGAAACTCAAGCAGTTATATGCCTCAGCAATCTTTTTTATCATTGCTTTCAGGCGCACTGGCAACTTTGCCAGATTGATTATGCAATCCACCAATGGCTCCACGTGTTATGCGCAAACTTGAAGAACCGCTCTCTAAAAGTACGGAATCATCGTTAAGTTCCATAATGCGACCAATCACGCCGCCGGTAGTGATTACATAATCACCACGCTTTAAATTAGAAAGCATGGTTTTATGCTCTTGCGCACGCTTTTTTTGCGGACGAATGAGCAAAAACCAAAAGATTGCAAGCATTAAAAGAAGGGGAATGAATTGCTTAAACATATCCATACCAGATACCGGCTGACCATCAGCCCCGGCGCTGCCCATGGCGTGGGCTACTGACTCAAAAAACATATAACCTCCAAAAACGTTATTGTATAATTTTTATCACTTCACAACTGAAAGTGGGGAACTATATCCATATATTCACAAAGGTGCAACAATTAAATTTAAAGCCTTCCGCACGCTACTCCGCACGCAATAAATACACTTCTTTGATAAATATAATTTTGATATTTTAAATGTTTGTAGATTAGTTTTATGTATCAATCCACTTCACCAAGATATTGCAACACTTCATAGTGAACGCTATCTAAAATGGCGGAAATTTTATCGACGCAATCATCACCAACGCTATGCCCAAGCAAACTCGCCAAAAAAGCCACACGCTTAGCGTTAAGTAGCGCTTTGTAGCCTTCTTGGTCGGTACTGTAGGGAATAGCAGCAATGGTAGCGGAAAATTCTTCCAGCATGGCTTTTGTTACACCCTTGAGTGCTTGAGCCTCATCATTGATAAAAACAGCATCATCATCTTCAAGGCGCAAAATCATGGGTTTATTGCGCACATAACCAAGGCATACTTCCATATTTTCTCCTTTAATCCTTGTCTATTGGTTTTGCACAAATATTGTGCATTTTTTCCAAAAACATTTTTTTTGTTAATGTAATAGTATTTTGCAATTCTTGCACAAACTTTTGTGTTAAGTTTTGCAATTCCTCTAAACTTCCATTATTATCAATGGTTGTGGTGCAGGCCGCCATTTTTTTTTGCTCAGGCCACTGCCATGCATCTATCCCCTGACACTGCGCCTCATCCCAATGCCTATGCTCTTGCAAACGCGCATAGCGTACGCTTTGAGCACAACTTACGCCCACAATATGGGATTTTTCACGTTCATGCCAGCCATTTTCTAAATACAGGGGAATTTCTGCCACAGCAAAATCAAGTCCCTTTTCTTGGCAATCTGCCCAAAAATGCGCAAGCCTATCACGCACAAGCGAATGAATAACATGCTCCACTTCCTTTCGCAAATACGCATCTTGCTGCATGGCTAGGCGTAAGGCGTGTCGATTCAGAGGAGCTTTTTTATGTTCCATAAAAGCGGTCTGATAACGCTCATAAAAAAATGTATGCCCAAGGCCACCGACAGCGTACAACTCAGACACTATGGCATCAGCGCTGATGGTGGCAATGCCCATTTCATTGAAACACTGTAAAACCGATGATTTTCCGCAACCGGCTAAGCCCGTTAAAATAACTTTTTCCACTTTATGCGTAAGTTGTACGGCGCAATGAAAAAAATCTTGCGGAGGTGGGCAGTAAAACTCTAAATTTTCTAGGCTTTGAGGATGTTGAAAAGATAAATGCCATGCGTGCAACATCTGCCGCTCGCATGTATAAGTGCGAGATTGTAACTTAGCGGCTGCATTGGCATACAAAACATCGCCCCACAAAGGATGACCAAGCTCTGCCATATGTACACGAATTTGATGCGTGCGCCCCGTATAAATAGTGACTCTCACCAAGGAAAAAAGTCCGTTTTCGTGAACATACAACCTTTTCCACGCGCTTTTTGCCGGCTTTCCACCTTTATTTTCGGGCACCACTGCCATTTTTATTTTTGCAGTGGGATGACGTCCGATGGGTTCGCTTATTTCTCCGCTTTCTGCTATAATCCCATGCACCAAGGCAAGATATTCTTTATGTACGCTACGATTGGCAAAACTTTCGGACAAGGCAAGGCGTGTTCCCTCATTAAGCGCAACCACCATAAGACCGCTGGTGTCTTTATCAAGCCGATGCACAATGCCCGGACGCAAGCCCTCTTGTAAAAGTAAACTCGGATAATGCGTGGCAAGGCGCTGAATGAGAGTATTTTCGGTGCAAGACGGACAGGGATGCACTGTAAGATTCGGGGCTTTATTGCATACCAGCAATTGAGCATCTTCGAAAATAACATCAACATCGCCTTGTTCCGGAAGAATACTTGCAGCAGCATCCTCTAAGGTTAAGACTATACGTTGCCCTATGTTCACACGTTTGCTGGCAGAGCGAGCCACAAGACCATCCACTAAGCATTGACCACTTTGGATAGCTTTTTTGATTTTTTCACGGGAAATATCAGGTAACTGAGCACCCAAAAACGCATCGACACGCATTTGAGAGCGCCCAGCCTGATTTGTACTGACAATGAAATTAAAAGTTTGCATATCTAATTACACATTAAGGCAATATGGAAATGCCCCCAATGCGTCTTATGAGAGTCTGATCATTGTGCAAGTTTGGTAATTCCTTACCCGGCTCAAGCGTTGTAACAACAGCTCGGCCGATAACATGGCGATCATCTTCGCCCGCACCTTCGTCCACACGCACTCCCCATACATTATGAAACATAACAGGCTTGCCGTTAACATTTCCCAAGTATAAACCGATATGTCCCGGCATCCAGACAAGTGTCTTGAATGGTTGTGCCGTGGAAGCAATCGTGCTCAACTTTGTGGCATCGTCAAGACCGGCGAGGGACATTTCTTGCGCAGACTTATACTGACCACGAGAATTGCGAGGCATGGACACACCAAAAGGTGTAAACATATCACGCATGGCCGATGAGCAATCACGATTTTCATTCACACCGCCCCAACCATACGTTTGCCCCATCATCACATTACCCACAGTAGCCACATTCATGGCTGTCATGGGCATGGGCATGGTAACGGCATCGGCGCCGGAAACAACTGCTTTTGCTGCTTTTGCCATACCACCGCTTCCAAGTTGTGGTACGAGAACAGTGAAATGACGGCCACGGCTTACTTGAGGGAAGGTTGCGCCAATGTAAGAATGCCCAAGATGACGTCCCTTGCTTGTACGCAATTGCACACGGTCACGCACAAGAGCAGTAAGAGGAAGACTACGGTAGCTATTAATAAAGGATTGGTCCACAAAAGCCACATCCTTTGCTTGCACCCAACCGCCGGCAATGGTATTTTCAATAAAGTACCATTTATTATCCTGAGAGACTTGGCTCACATACACAGGTAAGCCAATGGGCAAGGTGGCATATTGGAAATAATCAAAGGGAGAGATGCCGGGATTAGGTGTCGGCTTGCTAAAGCGTGGGCGCATGGTTGGCATTTCACGCAAAGAAGTTTGGCGTAAAATAATGCCCGGCCTTTGCACATTGGGATAGCTTGCAATACTGGCATTTTCTTTCAGTTGTGACCATTCATAATCAGACCAAGAGTTTACACCGTGGTAACCACGGGCTGAACCAAAAAGTCTTGAATAGGTACGGTGCGAATATCCGGCTCTTTTTTGAGCCCATGGGGCGTAGAAAAAGCGTTTATATTTCGCCACTTCCGATGATTGCTCAGCAGAAGAAATGAGCGATGCGGAAGAAACTTTACGCGCATATACAGTCAAATCTTGTGGTAAATTGCGCACATCAGCTATAGCACTGTCGGGGCTTTGCCCATATTTAGGAATGGGCGTTCCTCCGGGGCTAAACTTAGACTTACCTGAGCATCCGCCAAGAAAAGTCAAACATAACCCTAAACAAAGTAAATACGAGATTTTTTTAGTATTTTTCATGTATAATCTTCACTCCTACATATATATTTTCATTAAAACATTACTTTTGATATACTACACAGGCTTTATGGTCAATGTATACTTACGTAAAAAATCGCTGGGTAAGTAACTCATTTTTGCCTTGCGTAAGCCTTCTTCATCTAAATCTTGTTCTCGATTTACCAAAACGCAATCTGCACCGGCTCTTTCAACAAAGTACATATTCATGGTTTGATAAACCCCACGAATGCCGCTTCGCCCTTTCTCAAAATGCACTCCGAGAACTTGCTGACCGATTTTTTCACCAACACTAAAAGCTGCCAGCTCATCTTCCACATAAATTGCACCGCCCACAAGGTCGGGAAAGTATTCCCAATGGGAAAGCACCCTATTTATGGCTGCGTTTTCCGCTTGCAATGAAGCAGACCCGGCGCATTCATGCCATTTACACCATTCATCTTGAAGTTTTAATACATCTTCAATAATGGCAGATGTGGTAAAATCAACTTGCCTATAATCCACATCACCGTAGTATTTCTTGAATGAATTTACATGATTACGCTTTTTATGATAACGATTGCCGGAAAGTTTTGCCAAATCATCCTTGGCATATAAATATTCCCATTGCCCTCGACTTTCTTCACGTTCCACTCGACCGGGAAGAGCATTTTCCAATAACAAAACCAGTTGCTCAGGCACACGCGTAAGCACAGCTCCATTTTGCAAAATGCGTTCTGCCTGCCAGTCTATGTCATCCCAAGAACCTATGGGCGCCCTATAGATGGGCAAAGGGCTGGGCATTTCTTGCAACGAACCTTCTTGCAGCCAGCACAATTTATCATCAAAAAAACAATGCAAATCAAAATATTCTTGCCAGCTCCACACATTCACAAAGGTATAGTCCATGGAATGAACAGGACATACATCCCAAAGCGCTGCATAAGCATCTTTATGCGCTAAAGTCAGAGGAGAAAACTTCATATTTATCCTTTACTATATCAATTAAATACAATTTCAATGCACTAGCCTTTGCGCTTACGCTTATTACGCATGGCAAAAGATTTCCAAGGAAAGCGCTCCAGTACCCAAATCATGAGTACTGCTTGCACCATTTGAGAAACAAGCATACCCACAAAAACTCCGGAGGCACTTTGCCAAACAAAATGACCGAGCACATAGGCAACAGGCAGGCGTACAAACCAAAATGAACTGCCAAAAACCACCATATTATAGCGAGTTGCTCCGGCTCCGGTCATAACACCTGCTAAAATCATACTTGCAAGCATAAAGGGTGTGCATAAAAAATTAATATGTAAATAATTTTCCGTAATTTGTTGAGTTATGGGATCGCTGGTCAAAGCTGCGGCCATTTGCGGAATAAATGCCCAAAGTATAAGCGCAACAACGCTCATACAGCCCATTCCCGTCAAATACATAGTGCGCGCCAGCGACTGTGCCTGCTGTTCATTATTTGCACCAAGACTATTTCCCACTAAAACCGACGCTGTCATACTAAAAGCCATGCCCGGCAAAAAAAGCAATGCTTCAAGGCGCATACCGGCTGTTAAGCCGGCTATGGCATGTACCTTGTCAAAAGGCAAGGACGCTGTTACCGCAAAAAGCACTAAATAGCCTGTTTGCCAAATAAGTTGCGACATGCCCGACGGTATTGCTACCTTATATAAATAGGGCAAGGCCGCACGAACCCAGCGCCACACAGGGAGTTTTGTATAGTCGAAATAATTTCTGTGTATCAGTAAAATAATGTTGGCCAGCGCCCCAAACCCCATACACACAAAGGTCGTCCACGCTATGCCAAGATAGCCAAATGCCGGAAAACCAAAATAGCCAAGCCCAAAACCAAGATTGCCGATAACATTAGCAGAAGCCATGAAAAAGGCCACAAAAACCGGCGGAAACACTTGACGGGTTGCTCTAAATAACGTGGAGGTTGTGGAAAATACATACCCAAGAGGCAAGGTTAAAAGTGTAATACTCCAGTATGAAAGCGTAACCGGCAGTATACTTTCCGGTGTTTGCAAAAATGAAAAAATAAGATTCCTGCACAAGTAAGCAATAAGCGCTAAAAAAGCACCAAAAACAAGCGTGGCATAGATGACCAAGGTGACATAGCGTACCGCCCTTTGCATACGTTTGGCACCAATGGCTTGACTGATGGTGGCAGTAGCTCCACTGCCAAGCGCCATGGCCAGCACCTGCAAAAACATATTTCCTTGCGCTACAATTCCAAAAGCAGCTTGCACATCATTACTCAGCTCACCGGCTGTCCATACATCGCAAAGCCCCATACTAAAAAAGAAAAACATTACCATCACTTGCGGCCAAGTAAGTTGCCAGATAGTAGCTGCGGAAAATGAAAGAGGCGCATTTTCAGGAAGTTTATGATGCACAGACATGAGAGCTCTCAGGGTGAAATATTTATAGCATTAAAAAGAACATTAGCTAAAATCATTTTATTGATAAAGTATGCTCTTTCACTTAAAAGAAGAGGTTTGTTGTAAAAAACAAGTTAGTGTCCGTATGTACACAATTTAACCAGTCAAAATAATGTACAAAATCGGAATGACGCTTTCTAAACGCCATTCCGATTTCT
Source organism: uncultured Desulfovibrionaceae bacterium (assembly GCA_964370525.1). GTDB lineage: Bacteria > Desulfobacterota > Desulfovibrionia > Desulfovibrionales > Desulfovibrionaceae > CAYJAD01. The sequence goes on from CAYJJP010000022.1 coordinate 16,055, forward strand.
TACAAATATATATAACTAACGCTATTTATGATTTTTCTTATCAAGCGCAGCCGCAAAAGCTTGCCCAAGATTACCAAAGCCTGTTTCGCCTTCGGCCTTATCCTTGCTGGGCTTTGTCTTGGTGTGTTCTTTCCATGAAGTGTCTTCTGCTATTTGACTTTCATTGACATTCACAGGCCCAAGTCCAAGGCGACGCTTTTCTAAATCAACAGAAACAACTTTTACGGTAACACTGCTGCCCTTTTCGAGCTTAGAAAATTCTTTACTATCCTTGGCATCCCTCATGCTGGCATTGGCCAACAGACCGGTCACGCCGGGAGCTACATTAACAAAATAACCAAAGGAAGCTTGGCTCTCCACTGTGCCACTTACTGTACAGCCCACAGGAAATGCTTCTGCCACAGTTGACCAAGGATCGGATTCAGCATCACGCATGGACAAGGACAAACGATGGCTATCAAGAGAAATTTCCTTAATTTTAACTTGTACTATATCGCCGACAGCTACATGATCTTGAGGTTTATGCACACGTTTAGTCCATGACATTTCTGAAACGTGCACAAGCCCGTCAATACCGGGGAGCACTTCCACAAAAACACCAAAACTTGTCAAACGCACAACTTTTCCTGATACAATATCACCGGCGTGTAAGCGCTCTTCCACATTGGCCCAAGGGTTACCCTCAGACTGTTTGCGAGATAAAGATATTCTGGCATTGCCCTTGGCATCTTCGGTAATGGAAAGAACTTTTGCACGAATAACATCACCTTCGCTTACGGCTTCGTCGGAAGAACCAATGCGAGACCAAGTAAGTTCAGAAATGTGAATCATGCCTTCAACACTTGGAGCAACTTCCATGAAAGCGCCAAAGGGTGCAAGACGTGTAATCTTGCCTTCTACCATATCGCCTTCTTTCACTGTTTCCAAAAGCTTTGTCATGGATTCTTTGCGCTCACGCTCAAGGAAAGCACGATGTGAAACAACAATATTCCGTCCTTGACTTTCAATGCGAGTCACAAGAAAGGTCAAAACCTGCCCGACGCTGGAATTTGGATCCTCAAAGGAAGCACGCCCGATTTGACTGCTGGGACAAAAAGCACGTTTTCCCAAAACTTCAACATTAAAGCCGCCTTTACAGGTGCCTATAATTTTTCCGCTCACCGGAATACCAGCATCACGTGCATCTTCAAGGGCTGTAACTCCGCTTCCACCACGAGAAAGACGAATTTCTTGCGCACTTACCGAAGTCACCCACACTTCAACTTCATCCCCAATGGCAACTTCTACTTCACCATTTTCATCAAGCACATCCTTGCGATCCATGATGCCGTCCACTTTAACGCCCACATCAAGAAATACATTTTCACCGGTTATGGCTATGATAGAAGCGCGTATTTTTTGACCGGGTTTAAGCTTTTGCGTTGGAGAGCCATATGCCTCCAAAAGGCTAGCAAAGTCTTCTCCAGCATTTTCAGCATATTGCGAAGCAGTATTTATTGTATCACTCATGAAAATTCCTCTAATGTTTAATTTACCAACACCCTATAGCACAAAGCTGTAAAATGCAATCATTTCCTTTCAATGGTCAAA
>CAYJJP010000023.1:0-17393 GCA_964370525.1 uncultured Desulfovibrionaceae bacterium
GGCAATTTTTACAATATGGCATAACGGTTCCTCCATGAAGACCTTATACCACTAACCTATCTATAAGTAAAGGCTCTCAAATTTTTATTACGGGTACAAACACCATGTGGCTGTTGACGATGAGCATGGCTTTTTTTTGGGAGGGCATACGACTCCGGCCAACAAATCAGACACCGGGGAGTTCAAGAAACTTATTGAAGAAATTCAGTTGCCTAAGGGGTGCACGGTTTTTGCCGACAAGGGATATACCAGCGCAAATAACCGTAACTTTCTGAAAGAGAAGGGATTACACGATGGAATTATGTACAAAGCTCAGAAAAATAAAAAACTCTCCGAAACCGAAGGATTTTTGAATCGTGAAATCAGCAAGTTTCGCTATAAAGTGGAGCGTAGCATTGGCAATCTCAAGCAACACTTTGACCTCAATCGAAGTCGAAATATTGGACTGGCAAAAGTTGAAGCTGAACTATTCATGGTGGGAATCGCTTTCAATATCACGAAAGCAACAAAATTTATTGGATCTACGGCATAAATGACAGGACAGGTGCGCCTAAGAGCGGATTTTAGTGTAAATTAAGCTCAAAATACGACAAAAAATGACTTTAAAATGATGAAAAGCAGAAAAAACTACTTTAAACTAAAGAAAATTTCACATCAAAACTAAAGTCAGTAAGTTGCACGAGAATTGTTCAGAGGTCTTGAATTGCAAAGAATGCAGGATAAGGTTGGTTATGCTAGTAAGTGGAAACCGAAAACACAAATCTTAAAGGAAAGGCTATACAGTAAATACCAAACAAATCAGTTGCGAGCTCATAAACTCATGTCATCCTCTCGTATTTCTAGTATAGGCTGAGACGGCGTAATTTTAACTATTTGATTTTTTTCAAGTTTTCTTTTTATTGTTTTGTACTCTTGCAAATCATATTCAAGTTTTTTTAATTTTTGCATATCACTACCTTGTTCTGATTGTAATTTTACAATTTTTTTTCTTGTGGAAAGTATTTTATAATTAATTGATTTTATATCAGCTTGTAGTGTATCTTTGCTGTGTAATGCTTTTGAATATATATTTTTGTTAATTTCTAAAATATTCACAGATTTTCTAATTTCAGCTTTTTTAATTACTTGATTTCTTTGTGCATCTTCAGCACACCAAAAGATGCCACTGTCATTGAGGCTACCAGAACATCCAATTACTAAAAATGCTAAGATGATTATTATTTTATGCATAAGTTGTCCTTATAAATTTTATGAAATATTTTTGAAATCATTAGAAATGCTTTGAACATTCATTTCATGATCATTAATATGATTCAACATGGGGTCGGAAGAAATTGCTTCATTAATGGGAATGTCTGGAGTATCCTTTTCAGCACAAACCTCCACATATGCTCGAAGTTCGGCTATTGCATATTTTGCACTTTCTATTTGTTGGCCTATTGATTTTTTTTCAGCTTTTATTTTTTTCTCACCGATTGCATACTTAAAATGAATATTTTTCATTTTAGCATGTTCTTTTTTTAGTTCATCTATACGAGTATTAATTTCGTTAAGCTGAACTGTAATTATTGCATTTCGACGAATAATCTCAGCATGAATTTTATTTAATGCCAAATTTTCGTTGTAAATTTTCTGTTTTTTATTAGCAATATAATTACCATATGCTCCACCTGCTACTCCACCGATAGTACCACCTATTAACGCACCTGTTTTTACAGCCCCCTTTTTACCGGTAAGAACTCCAACACCAGCACCAACCAAACTACCTACAATGACACCACATCCTGCACCTTGAGCAATTGTTGCACGTCTATCAACTCCATTTGAGCTAAAAGAATAGTTTGGGGGTAAGCTAGAAAAAATAATAAACGATATAAGCACCGATATTCCAAAAATTTTAGTACCTTTCATACAATCTTCTCCATGTTTTTTAATTTAATGGTTTATTTTTTAAAAAGTTAATTGATTCAATTTTATTTATTAAATCTAAAGAATATTGATGATTACGTTGTGTATTTTGTTTTAATAACGCAAGGCTGTCTTCAAATTGACCACGCTTAAAGTAAATTAGTGCAAGCTGATACGTAGCATAAACAATTTCTTGTCCAAACAGTGTTGGTGTGTACGCATAACCACTCTCATTAAACTCAGCACTACTTCCAATAGAGGCCATTTGGCGTAGTATATCTATGCCTTCTTGAACTACAACGCTACCACTTTTTAAGCTTGTATTATCTAAATCATCACTATTAATCTGCAAATCTGACAGAGTCACGCCTTCTAAGGAAGGGTCATTTCTTATAAATCGTAATGCTACCGTAAATCGTGCACCAGGGTGGTGTTCAGCATATAAGCGCATTAAATAAGTACGAGCTTCAAGTTTGTCATCTGGTGTAAAGTCATCATTGTCTAAAATAGCCATAGCCCACAAATAAGTGGCGTCATCATGGTTTTTATCCTTTGCTTGACTTAGATACATCACAGCTTTCTTAATATTCGATGGATACCCCATTCCGACAAGATGACGGCGCCCCAAATAGTAGAGAGTTTCAGGAGTAGGATTATTACTTGCAGCCTCTTCCAAAAGCTTACGACCTTCATCTATATTTTTTTCAATAAATGCTATGTTTGATAACATTACCAAAGCCCTTTGACGTATTGGAGAATTAATCAATTCTGATAGTATTTCCTTACCTTTATTTCTATAGACTGTACGAGCATTTTGAATTTGTTTATTATCCTCTTCCAATTTTAATGAACAACGATCAATCGCAAAATAAATTCCTATATAATATCGGGCAAGTAAGTGAGTATATTCGTCAATGTTACTTTCATAGAACGACCGTGCTAACTCACGCAAATTTGTTTGAGATTGTTTCTTCCTAGCATAACTTCGTAATGTTTCTAAGGCCTCAGGCTCACCTAATAGACCTGCTAAATAAAACTGTTTCAAATTTTGGTCTATAGATTCTAGTGTAAATTGTTGCATAGATTCTCCTATGAAGAAATTATTAGCAACTTTATACAAAGCCTTGGGATTTCCTGCATTTGCAGCTTTTTGTAATAAAATAATTTTATCCTCTTCATTTCCATTATTTTCTGCTGCCAAAGCAGCAGTATAAAATTCATCATGTCGTAAAAGTTGATTCATATGAAATTTTGATGCTTGTGCTTTAAGCGGAATTAAAAAATGTATAATTATAATTAGATAAAGAACTAACCCGATGTTACACTGTTTTTCATTTAAGTAAGGGTATACTAAAGAGCAACACATCCATAAGAATAAAGCACAGCAAATATATCGCATTAACTCACTAGGATAAAATGATAAATAAAATTTTGAAAATAATTCTGATTGACAAATATAATAAATGATAAGTGTAAGTAGGTAAGGGAAAACAGCTGAAAGAAACACAAAAATGCTATTTGCTAGAAAATTTTTATAAAAAGACTTATTTTTTATTAATTTTAATAAAAGCAAGGTAAAAACAAGTATTGAAGCGTAAAAACTAGAAAACGTAGTTCCGTCTAGCAACATATGAACATTTTTACCAAAAAAATTTATAGTATTTACAGTTTGAATAAAAATTAGCAAAGCTGTAGATAAGTATGGCAAAAACGAAAATGCTAAAGTACCAAAAAGTAAAATTATAACATAGATAAGGTCATTTGAAAAATAATTTGTGTACAAAAATTCTACATACATATGTGTGGTTAATAATCCAGAAACGGGTACAATTAATAGAAAAAAAAATATATTTAATATTTTAGCAGATGCTATAGACGATTTAATTTTAGATGCTAGATTACTATGAATTTTATTTTTAAAAAAATGTATATAGCATGTTACTCCCCAAAGCACAAGAATAGTACTTAAAATTCTTAAAAAAGTGACATCGATAATTAAAAAATCATAAGCAAAAATTGTAAATAATGGTATAATTCCTATCCACCCGAAAAAACTCTTGAATCCTAGAGGTTGAGAGACAGGAGTAAAAAATTCTTTAGTCCACTCTGCTAATCTCATATAATCACTCCCAACATTTTTTAAAAATCAAACTAAATAATTATGCATATGTTCTATATCACGTAATTTGATATGATTCCTTAAATATTTTTTAAAATGCTTATTTTCTATTAAAAAATAAGTGAGCTGCCACATCAAGAGCATTTTACAGTTTTATATGTTTTGAAATATCGGCTTGGTCAAAATCATCTGTTCTTTTTCTGTAAGCTTCTGTCCATCATGTACCTTTTCAAGTTCATTATACATATCGGTGAACGTTAATTCAGGATATAAGCTTAATCGTACTTTATGGTGTTTATCAAGTTTTCCGAAATTTCTCGAATCTCTTGCTTTTGCTCTTCTGTAGCATCTGGAAAAGCAAAGGTGTCAAAAGTCGTTGTTTGAGTGTATTTGTACGCTGCTCCCATGGGTGAGCATCTCTATGTACTGAGCTTGAAAGAACACCAAGGACGTAAGCATCATCGCTTGCAATCACCACCAGAGCACTGTCAGGGTTGGTATTTCCATCAACAAAGGTAAATACACGATATTTAGCAACTGCTGAGGTTACAATATACCTCATTAATCCTTTGAGAGTCTAACGTATTTCTTCCCTTTGTCCTTCAAAAAGCCACCATTTTTCACGTAATTTCTTGTTACGCTTTTTATCCCTTTCAGGTTTTACATATCTTAAAACCTACTAATAGGCAAGCAAATATTTGTTTTTAAGTTTATCAATTGTTAATCCATACAAATCTATGACCATAGCATTACGAAGCTTACCCATAATATCCTTACCATTGACGTAAGATTTGATGTGATTTTCAAGTCCTGGTACTGTGCAAAGACCTAGCTCTTTTGCTTGTTCCGATGTTATGATGAAGCCAGAGGCGTTAATTTTTACGCCAGAAAATGCCTTGCACTCATGGATTTTAATTTTAGGAGCTTTGCTATAATCAAAGCCAACACTAAGGTCAGCATTGATAGTACCGTGTTCTCCCACAAGCTGTATATGCATGTTGCCGTGTTTTGCCGCTTTTCCAGACACAACTTTGGCAAATACATCGTCTTTCTTTCATGTTTCAGCTACGCTCATGGCAATGCGTACAGATGCGCTACCGAGGCTGTTTAGCCAAGGATAATAGCGAATGATATGCACGATGGAAAACGACACTATATTATCAGTATAATGTGGTGTGAACTGAAAAAATATGGGGGAATTTATCAATTGAAGGTTACGGCTATATTGCTATCATTATCAACGATTCTCATGATATTTTGCACATTAATACACGCAATTAATCAGCGGAAATACACATGGCACTTTCTTATACGCCATTTCATCCTTTCTTTATCTCAAGCTCCGTTTCCCGTACAAGCTCACACGCATCCATCTCAAGTGCATCAGCAAGCACAAGAATAGTGCTCAAGCGTGGTTCGCTGCGTCCTTTTTCTATTTGCGCAATGTGGCGAGTGTTACGGTTGACACGGTTGACACGTTTGGCAAGTTCATATTGCGTGATTCCACGTTCTTTTCGTGCTTTCATAAAAATTTTTCTAAATGAACATAGAGGTTTTACGCTTTTTTGCGTAGTGCTTTCTACAATTTTATATACCATAACACAGTAATATAAATTATACAATATCAGTTTAGCTGTTACAATTGTTCAATAATTTAACATCTAGCCTTATGAATTTTCTATTGTACTTTCTGCTATTTTGCTGCATTATCTTGACATTTTTCACTAAGAACCTATCATATCCTTAGTGTCCGGAGATGCTTATGGATCGAAGAAAAATTCTTTTATATGTATTTTCCATATATTGTTTTGCTTTTACTCATCTTGTCATTGGTGTACACGCCGCTGAAGGGAGATTTGCTTTGCCACCTGTAGAAGCTTTTATCGCAAAATGGTCACCGTCTGGAGGAAGTGAGCTTGGTTCGTCACAATCTTTTTTGAATGAATTGTGTGACCTGATGGAAGTGCCAAGACCAGCGTCACCTAGAACGCATGTTCCTGACAATACATATACTTTTGAAAAAAGCGTTGCCTTTATCAATCCCAAAACGGGCAAAAAATCTTTTGGCCGTATAGACCTTTACAAACAAGGTTGTTTTGTCAATCCGTTGAAAAAACACCATCTACTGCGTCAGTTAAAACATTCAGATCGCTTATGTATGTTTGTATACACGGCGCGCCCTGAATGTTTTAACTTCCTTGTATCTGGCATTTTTTGAACGGACTGACTGTAGAGTACTGTTGTTCGGGATACACAAGCGTGGAATTACGAGAGTAGGCCATGCTGGACGCTAAATCCCAAGGTGAGCGTTATGCTCGTTCTCTTGCGCCGGATCTAGAATTTTATATGGTAAACCTCCATTTGACCTCATAAATAATGGGTCAGTGATATTGGACATGTCATGGAAATATATGCTGATTTCAATGGCGTGGGCAATTATACTCCATTCCCATCAGCGAAAGAGCATCGCTTCACAGTGGAGGATTTGCGCAAGCCGCAAGTGCTTTCTATGCTCAAACGTATTTGGACAAAACCACTTACGCCAAGCATATCTTCATAAATTTTTTTAAATAAACTGTTACAATAATATAATTTTATGAAGTATGCTTTTCAGATTAAACACTTCCCGGGCTTCTGCCAAGGTTACGAGGGAGCTTGCCATTCAGCTTGACGACCTTGCCACAGATTTGGAGGCAAGCGGACACAATCAAGATGCCGTGTCGCTGTTTTTAATGCGCTGTATTTTCACCATGTTTGCCAATATCTGCGTGGTCATGGGACTTGTGGAGTACAATGCTTTCACCGATATTTTGACAAATAATCTTAATAATCCAGAAGATTTTGTTAAGGATGCCGGAGACTTTTGGCAAGTGCTGCGCCCCTACACAAATAAAGGGCGATGCCTATCCGCTTGAGGTGAAAGTATTGCGGTTTCAAGGTTATCTCTTTGATAATGTAGAAGCTTTACCTCTGACAAAAAAAGAACCTCTTGCATCTTGCTGCCCATGCCCCTGCTATGAGAAGGTCGGGAAGTGGATACTGCCATTTTTGCTTATCTTTTGGAGCGTGCGCAAAGTCTACCTGTCCCCACCGAACGCCATGCCTATATATTGCGATTCGCACACTATACCCCCACTGCCTATGTGGAAAGACTTGTAATTCCAACTATTATTGAACCGCTTCGCCAGCAGTGGAAGCAGGTACAAGAGCTTGCCTTCGAGCATGTGGACGCAGGTAACCATGAGTCTGCCATTAAAGAAATTCATAACTATCACAAGGAATTATCTGAGGTTACGGTGCTTGACCCGACCTTCTATAATTGGGGTGGCAGTGGCGTGTTTTTGGCGGTTTCCTTTCCTCTTCTTGAAATTACAGAAACACAAAAACAAAAAATCCGTGATATAGCCGAAAAACTTGATGCACAACGTAAGGAAATGCAGAAAAATTACCCTAAATTAACACTTACTGCACTTTATAACATGCTTGAAGCAGCACGAAATGAGACGGCATTGACAAGGAAAGAGCAGAAGCTTTTTGAAACATTAGAACAAAAGGAAATTGCGACCTTGCTAACGCTGCCCAATAAATTCGATGCGGGGGAACTCGATGCGGCTGTGGCTGAAATTTACGGACTTGATGTTAATGCTACGGAAAGCATTTTGAAAGACTTTTAAAGTTGAATGAGTTGCAAGTAAAGGAAGTAAACGCTTCAAGTGATTAAATTTATGGTAAGTCTTTTGTATAATAATTCGGCATCGTGGCAAGTCAATATGATAAAACGCACGATGCCGAATTTATATAGCACTGTGAAAAATTATGATTTAAGTTACTCAGTTATTAGACAATATCCTACCAATGGCATCGCAAGGCTGCATGATTTGTGTACCTTCACCGCTCAGAATCCATTGAGGATTAATATTTAATTTATACAATAAAGTCAGCAGTATTTCAGGTGGTATTCGTTTACGCCGTCTGGCATCATTTAAAATTGAAAGACGAACGCCAAGAAATTCTGCTAACTTTTCCCATTCCTTACAATTCGTCACTTCATACATACGCTGCAAAGCAGCAGAATAGGCAGCATCATCTTTTACTGAAAAAATTGTGTCGTGCAATGTGGACATGGCAAGCTCTCCGATGTTGCGAGCATATCTTCAAAAGAAGTATGCCTGTAATTTAATACAGCAATCACCGAAATAGCAATTGCCGGGAGCTGAAAACCGGTTCTGCGATCGGCGGAGTTATTCCCCAAAATTTGGGTATTATATATCCTCGCACTCCCGGCCATAGACGCAACTATAGAGTCGCTTACAGGCGAAAATGCAAGGAAACGACCCCGTGGATTGTCCACGACCCGCAGAACATAAAGGTGTTTTCAGCACCGCTCGGGATTATGCCGTAGAGAGCGAAAAAAAGCAATAGTTCTATATAGCTTAAAAATATTTAGGTGAAATTGGAAATTTGGATAATAAGTTGAAATATTGAAGGAAAAACCAAAGAAGCGGTTTGTTAATTTTGTAAGGGGTGTACTAAAATCTCAAAGGAAAAGTTTACATTAACATAAAAAAATGAAGCACCACAGAAAAAGGTGAAACTTCTTTTGTGGTGCTTCATGGTAAGTATCCTTAGTAGCTTAAAATTTATTTCCAGCCTCTAAGGTATGGTACAACAATTGGAAGAAATATAAGCAATAAAATTAAAGCACCTCCAAACTCACCTAAAGATTTTAAGTATTCTAGTCTAGCTTTTTGAATAGAAATTTCGTTATTCTTGATCCGTTTGAAACATCTCTTTATGGAAATATATAATGCAGGAATAAAACAAATTAGAAAAATACTAAGATAAAAATTGCCACTTGATACATCAGGAGAACTATACCGTCCTTTAATTGCAAGAGAAATATCTACCCACGGCAAATTAAATTTTCTTGAAAAATGAAAAATACTATTATATGCTGATATAATAGCAATGCTCATTAATAAATTAGGCACTCCATCGAAATCTTTATTCTTAAACATAATATCCCCATAGAAGAAAATAAATAAATGCTACCTTCTCGGAACGGTATAGAGCATACCACCGCCTCTAGTTGGGTTTCCTAATCCACTTTTACTGTCAAGCCTTATGCCTTTTTTCTCAATGGATTCTTTCTTACTATCATCATTGTACCATTTTTTGAAGTCACTTTTCATGTTTCCTAAATGCTCAGCATTGCCAGCGATTGCACCCAGCACACCCGGTATATTTGCAGGTGGAAGGCCAGGCTCTCCCATGCCGCGTACAGCATCAGAAATTCTTCCTAGATTATTAGAATGTTGCGTCATAAGCTCCATTCCTTTTGTCGCAAAAGGAATGGTTGGAGTTATACCTGGTAACGATGCACCCGATGCAGCCGCTAAACCGCCACCGACAGCACCTCCTGTTGCTACTGTTAAGGCTACCGGCTCTGCTACTTTTTTAACTGCATTTTTAGCGGCATCAGACTCTTTCCCTGTCATATGTTCTTTTGCATTATCAGCAGCTGAGGCCGCAAAATACGACCCACCTAAACCAAGGCCTAAAGCTCCGACCAATCCGAGGATAAGCGGAAAGAAAAACTGCCCATCAGGGTCAACTCTGGCAATGGGGTCATCAACACAATAATCATACAAATCCCCATCGCCACGCATGTCTTTGGCTGGGTCTTTGGTGATAAATCTTCCCACTTGAGGGTCGTAATAACGATAACCGAACTTGACCAGTCCTGTAAAGGCCTACCCAACGGGCGCCGAAGGCGTTTGCGTTGGCGAGGAACGAGCCTTACGCAAATAGAGAGCAACGCGATCAGTCATACCCGTAGCGAAGCCTTGAGGTATAAAAAACTCTGGCAACGAGTCGTATAAAATATTACCAAAGCTATCGTAATCAATACGTTTAACTATATCGCCATGGGAGTTGATAAGCGCCCGAAGGGTACCCACTTGGTCATATGCAACTAAAAAAGATTCTCTATTTGCTCCCCATACACCGCTCGTTATACCTAGATTATCAAGATTTTTGCCTTCAACAAAAATCCGAATGGGCAGATAGTCATCAGGTTCGTTATAAATCCATTCGTAGCTAATTCCTTGCATTACATCCACAAGGCGCAATGGTCTTAGCAGTCCGTTGAAAAAACACCATCTACTGCGTCAGTTAAAACATTCAGACCGCTTATGTATGTTCGTATACACGGCGCGTCCTGAATGCTTTAACTTCCTTGTATCTGGCATTTTTTGAACGGACTGCTGGAAGTTAACTGTTGTGGGCAGGCAGTACAGCTTGCACCAATCGCTGGCCTTCATATGTAAATCGGATACGCCCCCATTGATGGATAGCAAATACTAAGCGAGGATTTTTTTCCCATAGTTTTTCTATGTCGTAGTTTCGATAATTGTTCACCCTTGATATGAGCTGCCCGGCATCATTGTAAGACATAGCTAATGAACCTGCTTCGCATAAACGTCCGAGGCGATTGTATACATAATGTTCTTATTGCTAAAAGAGCATACTTCATAAATATTTTAAATCTAAATATTGTTCTTACAATTCATTTATTTATAAAATTTTATGTAGTGAATATTTATGAAGATATGCTTAGAACAGCATCATATATACGTTGACCTTCATCGTTATAACGGTATGATTCCACGCACGAACCATTTTTATACACTGTCGTTAGACGTCCCTCGGCATCGTATAAATACTGGAAATTATGACGCTCTCGTGTGCCATTTTCTCCGCCCCATACTTCAAGCTTGTTGTTGATTTTCCCTCCATTACCATACTCCACACGCCCGGCAAAACATTCGAAAACACTTTTTGCATCATACTTTGACTTGTACATACTTTCCCCTTTTGGCATAAAATTTTTGAGGCACTTTGTGAAAGATACCAAAAATAGAAAAGCTTGTAAGACTGAAGCATTTCAGATATGAAACATTTTAAACATTTAATATAATAGATAATGTATGATGTAATTAAAAATTATTTTACACTCTTTCGGTCTATGATTTATATGAGTAGACATAAAGCTGTAAAACAATGTTCCCAAAAAATTCGAATGGAAAAAATAAATATTAAAAAAACTACCTTGACATTTATGGGGAACATAGAATAAAAATGTTCTTAGGAACGAAACATATCAAGGAGGTGGCAATGTCTAAAAAATTAGTTTTAAGAAAACAAATAGATGCTTTAGAGAATATACTTTCCACACTCCAAGATAGTGAACTAAAAGAGTCACACATACCAAGTGTTCTAACTGGTCTAGAAATATTTACAGAGATTCTGCGTAAACGCTATAGCTCAATTGCAGATATAATTCAAGACCATCTGAAAAAATATAAGCAGCCAGAATCCTACCTTGCAAAAATTTTAGGTAGCAGAAGTAGGGCTAGTGAACTCATAGCTGGAAAAAGGACGCCGTCCTTAGCAGATATGCGAGCGCTTAAAACTCATCTTGGGATTTCTGCGGATTTACTTCTTTTATTTTCAGAGAGCTCGGAAGGTGAAATGGATTTTAGCCAAGTTCCTGTTGCCGAGTTGGTAAAACGTAAATGGATTCCTCAAGAGTTTAAAAAACAGCCAGAAGAAGCTCTAAAATGGCTTGCGAGTGAAAGTGGCTCAAGTTGTGATAAAGATCAACCTGCATGTTTTCGGCAAGGTGCTCGTAAAAATTCCAAGACAAACCCTTATGCGCTACAAGCTTGGTTAATGTATGTGCGCTATCAGGCACAGTCTGAAACTGTAGATGGCACTTTTACCTATGCAAAGGCTACAAAACTCTTGAGTTGTATAGCGCAAAGACTGAGTGCTTCTAGCTCCGGTGTTAGCAAGGTAAAAGAGGAACTTAGCAAAATTGGAATAAAGTTTTTAGTTATTCCTCATTTGAAAGGGACTCACCTTGATGGTGCTGTATTTTTTGATGATAAAACTCCTATAATCGCTTTAACCATCCGTTATGATAGACTAGATAACTTTTGGTATACGCTCTTACACGAACTTGCACACCTATCATTAAAGCATGTGAGTGTTGACTCGGGGGTTATTTTTGATGATTTAGATATTTCCCCCCATGATACTCAAGAGCTTGAAGCTGATATACTTGCGCAAAGTTCAGCAATTCCAGAAGATAAATGGCATGAGTTCATGAATTACGCGCACAGTCATAGTGATATTTATGATTTTGCCCTTAGCCTTGGCATTTCTCCTGCTATTGTAGCAGGTCGGGTTAGATATGAAACAAAGTCATATCGAAAATTTACCAGTCTTGTAGGGCATGGGATGGTAAGAAAGCAATTTATGGAGGTATTTGAAGAGTGATTTTAATGGTAAAGGCACTATAATTGAAAAGGACATTTTTCTCAACGTGGAAAAAAATGTCCCTTGTGACAATCCTCATAATTGAAGAATGCCTTATTCGCAGTAAGCACATAACTCTATTTTGATGATTTCGCAAGTTTTTTTCACAAACCAATTTGGAGTCTTAATATGTCTAGTAATTCTATACATGTGACACCACATCCTGACGGTGGTTGGCAAGCAAAGAAAGCTGGAGCAGAACGTGCGTCTTATCGCACAGAGACGCAAGGCGAAGCTATTGAACGGAGTAGGCCGCAATCTATACGTGAAGGATTAGAACAAGTCATTCACAATAGACAAGGTCGTATTCGTGAAAAAAACAGCTACGGCAATGACCCACATCCACCAAAAGGATAATTAACAAAAACGTAATGGCTATGGCATTCTTTGCTGTAGCCATTTTTGCTTATGAATTACAATCATTGTTTGAAGTGTTTGGAGAAACTAATGCCCCTATCACCCACCAAAGAGCAACAAGCCATCATCGCCCATTCCGATGGGCCGCTGCTTGTCATTGCAGGGCCGGGTTCCGGCAAGACTTTCACGTTGGTTGAACGCATAATCCATCTTATTGTGCATAAGGGCATTGCTCCCGAGCGCATTTTAGTTGCCACGTTCACCGAAAAGGCAGCCACTGAGCTTATCACCAGAATTTCTCATCGTTTGCTTGCACAAAACTTTGTAGCAAATCTTGATACCATGTATGTGGGAACATTGCATTCCATCTGTCTGCGAATTTTGGAAGAGCACAGAGAATTTACACGCCTCAAGAAGAATTTTACGCTCATGGATCAATTTGACCAGACGTACTTCTTCTTTCAACGCCTGTCTGCTTTTGAGCAAGAAGCCCCCATTGCATTGTTGGCAGGCAGAGAAAATATATCTCGTTGGAATAAGGCAAATCTTCTTTGTTCTTGGATAAATAAACTTTCCGAAGAAGTCATTTCTCCCGAAGCCCTTTTAATTGATGAAGATGAAGTCATACAGGCGCTGGGCAAGTGGTATATTCTTTATCAAGAGCTTTTGGAAAAGGAAAATCTGCTGGATTTTTCTGTCATTCAACTGGAGACGCTAAAGCTGCTTGAAAATAATCCCCAAAGTGTACTTGCTCCTTTACAAGAAAAATTACAGTACCTTATGATTGATGAGTACCAAGACACCAATACCATTCAAGAGCGCATTCTTTTCACCCTTTTAAATGAAAAACAAAATATTTGCGTGGTGGGTGACGATGACCAAGGTTTGTACCGCTTTCGTGGTGCTACCATTCGTAACATTTTGGAATTTCCACAAAAATTCTCACAAGGTCGCTGTTCCGTCCATTCCCTCACCACCAATTACCGTTCTGACCCTGCCATTATTGACTACTATAATAGATGGATGTCGGGAGCGGCGGACAATTTTTCTTGGAAAGATGCACAAGGTACAAATTTTCGCTATGCTAAGGACATTGTGCCGCCGAAAGGCAAGACGAGCTTTAAAAATGCCGTGCTCAAAGTGAGCGGTACAGCTCATAAAGAGAATTGGCATGAGGAAATGTTGGCATTTTTGCAACACATGAAGAAAGAGCACCTCGAAGACTGGAATCAGGTGGCCTTTCTTTTTCATTCGGTGAAGGGTGAAAAGGTCAAAGCTCTTGCCAACTATCTTGAAGAAAACAATATTCCCGTCTATGCGCCACGTTCTGACCTGTACTTTGAGCGAGAAGAAGTCCAATTGCTCATAGGTGCATTTCTGTTTATATTTCGGGTTTTTGCTGAAATTCGCTCCGATTGGGAAAAAAAGTACGCCGCCCTTGCCATATGGGATTATTATGACCTTTGTTTACAAGGCTTTGCAGGGCATTTGCGCCGGCAGGAAAATAAAGAATTGCGTGATTGGTGCTTACATCGAGTTCGAGAAATTGAGACCATGCGCATCACCAATAAACCGCTGGATTTTGCCTTTGCCATACTTTTTTATGAACTTTTGCAATTTCCGCTCTTTGCGAAATTTCTCACCTTGCAAGAAAGTAATAAAGATGAGCGTCCGGCACGAAATATGGCCATATTTTCACAGCTTTTGGTAAAATTTGAATATTTGCATCACATTCAAGTTTTACACCCTGATTTTCTTAAGAAAAATGTACAGGATTTCTTCAATCATTTTTTGCGCTACCTACACGCCGGCGGCATGACGGAATTTGAGGATAGCGAAGAAATAACTCCCGGCGGCGCCGTGGCTTTCATGACCATTCACCAATCAAAGGGACTGGAATTTCCTCTCACCGTAATAGGTTCATTGCATTCAGTACCACGCAAGCAACATACCGAATTGGATGAAATTTTACAGCAAAAATATTATAGCCGCACCATCTTTGAGCCTCATGAGCGCATAAAGGAATTTGACTTTAAACGTCTGTACTATACGGCTTTTTCCCGTGCGAAAAATCTCCTTGTGCTCACTTGCCAAGAAGAAGAAACCAAGAAAGGCACATTAAAAGTACCCTCCAGATACTTTTGGTCATTTTATGAAAATATCCCCACATGGCGCAAGGTGGACTTTAGCAAGGCAAGCATTGACACTGTGCGCCCCTCAAACTTCAAAGGGCGTTATTCCTATACATCCCATGTGCTTGTGTACGAAGGTTGTCCACGTCAATATCAATTTTTTAAGCATTGGGAATTTATCCCGGTGCGAGAGGCTCCCATGCTCTTTGGTCAGCTTGTACACCAAACCATTGAAGATGTTCACAAAGCCGCCTTGCGTGGTACGCATGAAAATATCACTCCCGAAAATATTCAGCTTTGGTTTGACGTAAATTATGCCAATTTGAGCCACAAAGAGCGTGTATACCTCACTCCCATTGTGCGAGAGGTGGCTTTTAAGCATGTAGAGCGCTATGTGGAGCGCAAAGGCAACACATGGGACGATATTCACAGCACAGAAATTGACGTTTCCCTCGTAAAAGAGGATTATATACTTGTGGGAAAAATTGACCTCATTCAAGGCAAGGGAAATACGGTGGAAATTGTGGATTTTAAGGCCACGGTCAAGCCAAATCAATATGCAGAACGGCACATACTTGACCGTTATAAAAGACAATTGGATATTTATGCGCATTTGGTGGAAGAACGCTATGGGCTTGAAGTATCTGCCATGAACCTGTACTATACAGGAGAAGAAGCTGGCGTGCCCACCTATCGCTTTCCCTTTGAACGCAAAGCCGTGGATAATACCATTGCAGAAGTGGACAAAGTGGTAAGCTGTATGCAAGGCAAGGAATTTGCGGTGAATGAGAGAAATGCGAAATTGTGCAAAGAATGTGATATAAAGGCTTATTGTGATAGGGTTTCGCTTTAAAAATCCATGTATAAAAATGAGAAAACTATGTTAAATAAAATAAAGATTAAAAACTTCACGTGCTTTAAAGAAGCGGACATGTCTTTTTCCAAGGGGCTTAATATCATTGTAGGCGAAAATGGCACCGGAAAAAGTCACTTGCTCAAGCTTGGATATTCAACATTAAGCGCATTATACGATTACAAAGACAAAAAAGCTGACCAACAAAGTATTAAATCATATTCTATAGAAAATGCTTTTTTTTCGGTTCTTAAAAATAATTTTAAAGCATCGCCTCCTTTTGATTTAATCAATAATAATAATAATGATGATGATGAAAGAGAAGAAGGAATGTTTTTTGATATAAACTTTGCAAATCAAGGTTCTTGTTCGTTTTATCTTAACTTGTATATGCACGAAGACTTTTACGAATATGGACCAGAGGTTAGAATAGGCATCACCAATTTTGTCTTTGACGAAATCACCCATTCCCCATTATTTTTCCCTGTAAAAGAAATCATCTCCGTATATGAAGGTTTTGGTGCGTCTTTGCGCAAAAGAGAGCTTGGTTTTGACAAAACCTACCTTGATTTTTCAGACGCTTTGGCTTTAAAGCCGCTCAGTAATATTGAAAATGCCGGCATCCAAGACTGCATTGCTCTTTTGGAGACTTCCATAAATGGCTATACGGTGGAATTACAAAACGATACCTTTTATTTCAGAAAAAAATCAAAAGGTCAGCAAGCCAAAGACGTACCTGCCATGCTTTTTGCCGAAGGGCACAATAAACTTGGCACTTTATCCTACCTCTTGCGCAATGGCAGCATTCAAGAAAATATGACTCTTTTTTGGGATGAACCGGAAGCCAATATGAACCCAAGGCTTTTGAAAATTTTGGCTGAAATTTTAGTGAAAATGTCCGAACACATGCAAATTGTCCTGTCAACGCACAGTCTTTTTTTATTGCGAGAAATAGATATAGTTTCCAAACAGCAGAAATTGTCACATTCTATCATGTTTACCGGACTTCATTTGCAAGATGACCAGTCAGTACAAATTATACAATCGGAAAAAATAAGCGAAATCGGCGATATTACAGCCCTTGATGCCGCCATTGAACAATCTGACCGCTTTATGAAATCAAGGATTGACTGATGGCAAAAAACGATAAAAATCAAAAACGGGTAAAAAGGCAAAAATATCCCCAAAGTTCACCGATTACGGCAGTAAGTGCAAGCAAACAATGTACGGGACAGAAAGAAGGGGGGCTATGTTTTGAATTTCCCGACAACTGGACTGTGACAAAATACGATGCTTGGAGTTTTGTAAAAAATGATGTTGGCGGTAAGCATTTAGGTTTTAACGGCATAAAAGAAAGAAATATTTGCTCTGTTGATTTTGCTTGTATAGACGAAGAAAGTGCCACCTTATGGCTCATAGAAGTAAAAGATTTTCGCCAAAAAGACGATGAAAAACATGTTTCTTTATGGGACTCTCTTTGCGACAAGCTCATTTGTTCCATGTCCGGACTTTTTGCCGCACGTTATGCCGCCAAAGCTACAGAACAAGACTTTGCGCAAAAAGCTATTTCTACCAACAATTTACGCTTTATTTTGCATCTTGAATTGCCACAAGATATGAATAAATTTGACAATTTTCACGT
>CAYJJP010000024.1:0-17156 GCA_964370525.1 uncultured Desulfovibrionaceae bacterium
AACATGCTTACAAGAAAAGCCTAAGCGCCTATCACGATTATAATGAAGAAAAAGGTGAAGATAAACGTGAAGAACGCGAAGGCAGTTGGAAAGACTGGTTCGATTGGCTCTAAGTCTTCTTAGTGAATCTAAAAGTCCACACAATGTGTGGACTTTTTTTATGTGAATAGCTTAAGACTTCTGCATAATTATTTTTAGATATAATTTATCAGTGTAAAATATATATCTATGCATAAACACAAAAAAAGTGTGCAAAGGTCTTTTATTTTAAATCATTAATATATTTTTTAGTGACGATTATTCAATGTTTCCTTGGCAATTCATTAAAGCTTGCAAATATATTTTTTCTATTTCCATGGATATTGTTTCTATAGTATAGCATTGTTTCCAGCGCAAAAAGCCATTTTTTCCCATTTTAGCCCTTAAATCTTGATGTGTTATTAAATATTGCATGGCTTGAGCCAAAGCATCGCTGTCATGAGGCGGCACCACAAGTCCCGTGTGACCATCTAGCACAACTTCACTCATGCCGGAACCGAGAACACTTGTGGCAATACACGGTTTAGCAGCGCGCATTGCTTCCAATAATACCATTCCAAAAGCTTCTGTGCGAAAAATAGAAGGCAGAACAAAAACTTGACAGCATTCATAACAAGTTTGTAAATCATCGTTCTCCACATCTTCTGCTAACAACACACGATCTTGTATACCTAGCTGAATAATTTTTTCTTGCAATTTCTTCTGCAATATTCCGGTACCAATAAGACATAAACGTGCTTGAGGCACTTTTTGCACTGCATCAAGCAAAAAAGTAAATCCTTTATAATGGGTAAGTCGCCCTACCGCCAAAAAATTTATATATTGTGCAGAATTATTGTATTGTAAAAAACGTACTGCGTGGTGATCTTTATACACATACTGCTGCCAAGGTAATGCTAAAGGTACACAATGGCATTTTTTATGATGCATTTGTAGCATTGGACTTGCTTCCAGATACGTTCGCGATGTTGCAATAATAGATGTTGCGCGGCGTAGAATGTATTTTTCTATTTTACGCCAGCACTTAAGTAAAAATTTCATTTTCCATGTGCTATGTGGCAAAAGCACGTCAGAGTGCCAATGCACGATGATAGGCTGCGAGGCAAACAGAGCAACCCAAAATGCCGCAATGTTGGGCGTATGAACATGTATTACTTGAGCTTTATTCTTGCCTCTGCAATGTTTAAAAATTGCAAAAGCCAGTCCTATGGATAAAGGGGCATATTCACCGACAGTACATTGCACGGCATGTCGCTCCAAAACAATTTTTTGAGGAAAAGTCTTATCGTTTAGAGAAGATGCAAAGTTTGTATGACCTTGTAGTATTGCATATTTTTTATTCTGTTCTCCTTTATGGCTTAACACAGTAACACTATGCCCTTGTTCATTTTGGGCTTTTGCCAACTCATAAACAAAGGTTTCCATTCCTCCTCGATCCGGAGGATAAAATTTTCCCACATGCAAAATACGCATTATTTTTGGGTAGACACTTTTTTTAAGTCATATAGTGCATGTTTTAGCGCTGCTTGCTCTTGTGCCAACAGCCTTATCTGCAAAAGCATTTTAGAACGCTGAATATCAACACTTAGCAGGCGAACAATAAGTAAAATGAATAGTATAGTGTATATATATGACGCTGCAGTTTTTGGAAAATACGGGTCAACATAAGTATTTGGTAGGACACCCAAAATAATGAGGAAAAATCCACAGAAAAACCATATAAGTGCATTTATGGGATGAAGTAAACTTTTTCGAACAAGAAAAAAAATAAATATAATAAAAATAATACCGGCAATAGTAAAAAGAATCATTGTTCTACCCTTTTAAAAATTATTATTTGCGGTGAGTGAAGGCTATCACGAAGGTATATAGCAGATAATACATAACTTTGAACCACGAATTGAAGATATGCGACTTTCCAAAAAATCGTTTTGACATGTGTACCGGAATTTCTTTAATGTGCAGCCCATGATTTCGCGCATCTAAAAGTATACCTAAATCTTGGAATTCAAGAAAGGCGTATTTCTCTTGAGCAAAGAACTGAGCTGCGCTTGAAGAATATAGTCTAAAGCCGGAAGTGATGTCACGGATTTTAAGGTTCGTAAACATTCGGAATAAAAACCAAGTCATTTTTCGAAGAAAACTTCCTCGCTGAGGGCAAGAACCAATAATTATATTATCCTTTTCAGTTAAAGCCGCAACCAAAGTCAATATGTCTTTACATTGATGTTGTCCATCGGCATCGAAAGTTATAATAGTTTCGGCACCAAGGCGCAAGGCTTGTTGCATGCCAAAATGTATGGCATTCCAACTTCCAAGATTCACAGGAAGCGAATAAGCGTTAACATTGTAACTTAGTGCAATATCCATTGTGGCATCTGTACTGCAATCATCAACAACAATAATCTGACAATTCAGTTCAGCCAGCTCAGAAAGGATAATGCCTAAGCTTTGTTCCTCGTTATATGCCGGAATAACAATAAAAAGAGAAGGTTGCTCATTCATGGTAAAACCTCCCATGCGCCGGCAAAATTATAGTCTGTTGCAATGGGGCGAAAACCATCCAATATCACACCTCCCGGAGCAAGTAAACGTATGGGCAAAGATGAAAGTCCCTTCCTGTTTACCAAATAAAGCCAATCCGAATAGGGCGATACTATGGCAAAAACACCATCTTTTTCCGGAAATGGAGGATGTAGAGGCTTATATTGTGTATTATATACAGCATTCACACCTGCATAACCTTTTTCCCTAACAGCCAAGGGCAAAAAAAGTTTTTTTGTTTGCTCATTATAATAAAAATCTTCTTTGGCAAAAACATTAACAAAGGGGCGGATATCTTCCTTTCTCGGATGTAATGTTAAGCCCAAAGGCCCCCACCATTGTGAAAGACGTAAGATTCGCTGTGAAAAGTACAAATAAACTTTACCTTCGGGGAAAATCCATGTTTGTAATTTCTGGGGTAAGGTTTGTAGTTTGACAGATGAATTTTTTGCCAAAAAAATTTGTTCCAAGGTTTGCCAAGCTATATTTGGATCCTTATAGTGTTTGATTAGAGGCTGCATAGCCTCTATGCCGCGTATGCTAAAAAAACGTATCCAACGCCTTGCAAAGTCGGTATTTTCTACCATAAAAGGACGAGATGTTATATAAGCGCGCAATTTCTCTTGAGAACCACCATCAAATAGTGGCGTAAGATTTGCCCTGGCTCGAAGAAAATATCCATCATCCCACCAATTCCAAACAAAAGACCTAGGAGAACTTTCGTTTCGCAAAGCTACGGCAACAGCGTCATGATATTTAGTAAAATATCCCGTAGGCTTCCATTGGCACACCCATTGTCCTATGCAAAATAATAGCGTTATTATAATCCCGCCTTGCAGTATGATAGTATATTTTTGATGAACTTTTCTTTTCATAAACAAAAAAACTATATTTTGCCCAAAAGTTGCAGCAGAAAGTCCCAAAAAAAGTGCGGCAAGATAAATAAAACGCTCTGCTGCAAATCCCCAAGTCAATGCCACCAAGGCTGGCAAAAAAATTATCCACATTCGACGTAGTCGCACAATAAAACAACAGGCGACAAACAGCATTAAAATACCACCAATCCAATGCCCGCCTAGATTTTGTAGAGTTATATTTAATGGAAGAACGTGCAGTTCAGATATAGAATGAATTATAACATCGTTTGTTGTGCCAAGGAGCAATTGGAAATGCTTTAACAAGTAGTCATAATAAGATGTTATTGATATAGAAAAAAAATATCCACATATGATAAAAGAAATAGCTGTTAACAAACTTACGCCAAGCACACTTAATCGAATATTATATTCTATGCGTGTTTTTGCCCAAAAAAAAGTTATCCCCCAAATGAAAAGACAAAACGGAAGCAACAAGCTACCGGGCCTCCACCACCATCCAAGCAAAATTCCAGACAGGATTAAACCACTGAGTGGGAAACATATTGTTTTAAAAAATTGTATATTATGACAATCATTTTTTTTTGCGTGCGAAACATTGTTTTTAGAGAAAATAAGCAAAGCAGTGCAAATAATACATAAATTCCATAACAAGGAAATGACTTGATCTGTATCAAACCATCCTATGCTTGAACGCTTTAACCATGCTGGAATGGAAGAACCTATACTTGCAGCAAAAAATATTTGTAAAAATGAAAGATTAAGAATTTTTCCCCAAAAGAAGTAAAGGATGAAATGTAAAAAAGCAAAACACATCGGCAGCCAAAATACAATATGCATCAAAGAAACTCCCGAAACCATATGGCATAAAGCCGCTAACTGAGATAGGGGAGGAGCTTTAACATTGAGTGTCAAATAATTTGTGGCTGCACTAAGATAATAAAAACCATCAGCAGCAATAATCATGGGAGCATTGTTGTCTGCATAAAAATAAGTGTCGTCAGTGTATGTAGCATTCCAAACCCAACACGCAAGAATCACAACAACAATTCCGGTACCAAAAAATGCAGCAAATAATTTTGCCAAATCTGATTGTTTTGTAGGTTGCATATAATTCACTCAATTAACATTTTTATTTTATCAACAAAATGTGTAACATCATATTTTTGAGCACAAGCTTGACAAGCTTTTTGCATACGTTCTGCTCTATGTTTTGTCAGATACAAAATAGATTGTATAATATCATCAGGGCAAGGGTCAGCATTAAGGCAAATCCCCGTTTCTTCGTGAGTAATAATTTCTTGCAGGCCGCCTGATTGTGCAATAATCACAGGTTTGCCGGCTGCCAAAGATTCAACCGCACACATGCCAAAATCTTCAGATTTTGCAACACAAATGGTTGCTGTGCACCCTGCAAGCAACGCACGGCGTTTTTTTTCACTGATTACACCTGTAAAGCTGACATTGTGTAGCTGAGCTGCCATTTTTTTTAACTTTGTTTCTTCCGAACCTGTAGAGCTTATAACAAGCTGTAAATATGGTAAATTTGCAAATGCAGCTATAAGCAAATCCACACGTTTTAGTGCATCTAATCGAACCATGGAAAGATAATAACCTTGAGATGTATCATAAGTATACTGTTCTACTGCGCATGGCGGATTTATAACAACTGAAGGCAAATGTAAATATTGCTGTATGCGCTCTTGTACTGCATATGAATTTGCTATGATTATATCCATATTTTTAGTAGCCTCTTCATATTGAGGACGCAACCAGTGGCAAAATCTTTCAAATAAAAAGCGCATGACCGGAGGAGTTTTATGATAAAATGTCATATATGCATCAAATAAAAATCGTGGTGGAGTATGGCAATACAAGATATTCTTATTGTCTATTCTGTTTTTTACAGCTAAGGGAGCATATGTTCCGCTATATATCGTATATTTTTTCGATAAATTCAGTACAGTTTTTACATTAATATTTTTCTCAAGAAAAAGTTTGGCTAAAAGATATTGCCGCACAAGCGGTAAGGAAACTAAGGGCAGGTTTAAGTGCTGACATAAGCAATGTATGGCAGGAGCTTGCACTTCTTCTAAAAAAGGATGATTCTTGCGCATAAAACCAAAAACCAAAGCAGTATCTAAGCCTTTGGCTAAGTGTAAACACAGACGAGAACCTCCGTCTGTATTTTCCATATAGTCATGCAGTATAGCCATAATATTAATCACTTATCCTTGTCCACGTTTTTTCCATCAAACCACAGCCAAAAAACATGACTCGCTCTAAAGCATGAGCTAAGGTACCATCGCTTTGTAAAGAATCTAAACCTTGAAAATCATTGTAACTTAAATCAAGTTTAAGCCAAGGTTGTAGCACTTCACTACGACACCAAAACATTCCCCCTACCGGAAAATCTATGCAAGCATTTGAAGGTAGCTGAATGTTATTTTTTTGCAAAAGCCAATGCATTTTTTTCTGATTTATTCCTTGTGTAACCAAGGCACAAGGCGGGTATGACGGTGGAGCCACAAGACCTAAGCGTGAATGTATTTGCAATGTATACAAAATACCTTGTACAATCTCTTTGCTCCCCATAAGGCTTTCATACAATATTTTGCGCCAATTATCGGTAATATCATTATGCATATACATAGAATTTTTAATATGTATTTTTAGTAAATATTCATACTGTAAAAGAACATCCTTTAATCCCACAAAAAAAGGAGCCATATCAAAACCCCGATTGGGGCATATGCGAACTTCAAAAAAAGAAAATGTAAATTTTTTAAATTTTTCTTCAATAATTGTTTTCTTTTTCTCTGTGTCGGTAGTAATATAAACATGCGCAAAGTCAGGGATATTTTTCATATATGTAAGAATAGTATCTATTTTTTCAACATAAAAACAATGAATTATCACTGCCAAAGACATATTATTCAGTTTATGACTTGTTATATCGTGTGGGATAGATATTTTTTCAAATATGGCTAAAACACTTTGTGGAAAATTTTCATATTGTTTTATGGTGTTATATGTACAAATATCATAATTAATGTCAGTTGCCGTATTTGGCAGGCTTCCTTTTCGCACTATATAATCATGTGCAAAAGTCCAAGGCTTGCGCATACCTTCCTTGTTTAGAGAAAAAAAATTCAAAAGCCCTTTTTCTGAATATATTGTTTCACGCAAAATTAATGCCAATCCGGAAGGAATTATGTGCTCACAATACGCAAGATGAGGATTCATTGAGGGAACAAAAATAGCGCTGGGCTTGGCATAAGTAGCGCCTTGAAAATTGTTTAAAGTTAAAAACATTCCCAGCCTTGCGGCAATTTCTTGATTTTTTTCAGCATTTTCTAAAGAAATAGCATTTACAATACGCTTCCAAGCTTTGTGCTGTATAACAGAACGCTTTAAAAGCAGATAATAATTTTGTAGGTGCGGTACATTTTGCTCGCTATAACTTAACCCCCAAAAGTCGCATGAGATTGTTTCCATTCGTTTATGAACAGCAAGTAAATCTCCAAAAGGTCCGAAATACTTATCATTGGTAAGTAAAATTTCTTTGCAAGCATAAAGAGAAGGAAAACAAGCGAATGCAGCTTTGTAAGAAGTAAGCTCTAAACCTTCATGTTCACCGCAAACAATGGCATCTGCCCAATTTTTTTTGCGTTCTAACACCGCATTATGCTGCACAGAACCGGCGGAAGAAAGGATAACCTTAAAGCCTATATTTTTTAAATATAGACAAACATATTCGACATAGGGGTCAATATATTGTTCGGGGTCTTCGTGTGCAACAATAGCCACTTTATTGTCTGTAAAATCTGATTGTTGCTTATAATAACAAGTATACTTTCCTCGAATATCAATACGCGCATCAAAAGCATTACCAATAATATTTTGAGCCTTGTGTATAGCTCTACGATTACCACTCGCAAGACCGGTAAGAAACTCTATTTGACTTGCTTTGAAGTGTGGATGTGAGAAAAACTTCAGAATTAATCTTTTTTTTAAATAGTTTAAAGTTACAGAAAAATTTTTTAAAACACCAACGCATTTAATATTCAGCATAAAAGCATAAAATAAAATGCAAATTTTATTAAAACCTGCTTTTTCGCGTATGGAGTTTTTCTTTGATTTAGCATAGAGTGCGTCGCGAACCCCTTGAAAATAGCTTGGTAACAATGTCCACTGCTTACGCAAAGGTAAAAGAATAAGCTTTGCCATGGTACGAACAATTAAAGCTATGGGTAACGCCCATGCATAATGTTTTTTTAGAAACAAAAATGTGGAGCGTGTTTCGTGATAATGCGAAAATTTTCTGGCGCAACTTATATATGGTGCTTTGGCATGGGCTGATGCACTGCCTTTATGCCAAACATGGGCTGCACTGCACCAAGCAAATGCATAACCCAGTTTTTTTGCACGTAAACAAAAATCATGTTCTTCGTAATAAAGGAAGAATTGTTCGTCGAAAAAACCGACATATTTCAGTAAATCCACAGAAAAAGCCACGCTTGCCCCATATACATAATCAATGGAGGTTGCTGATTGTGTGGCAACATCTTCCTGCATATTTGCTTTACAGATGCTTGTGAGAGGAGAAAAAAAGCTTCCCAAGGCCAGTTCCAGCGTTTCAGGGGCGTCCATGGTAAAAACAGCTGTACCCACAATATGCAGTGGATGTAATTCAAGAAATTCATGCAAAATTTGAGGGGCATCTTGAGCCACAGCGGTATCATTATTAAGCAACCAAATATGTGTAATATGCTCAAACTCAAGGCACGTTTTCATGCCGACATTGCAGGCTTTGGCATAACCATCATTTTTACCTTGACAAAGTACCAAGATATTAACCATGCCCTGCTGTATGCCGGAAGATTGTGTACTGATACAAGCATGTGGGAACTGTGTGCACAAAGTTGCATATAGACCTTGGCTTGCTTCATAAATAGTATTACACACCACAATAATAAGATTATTTGTGGTACTTTGTAAAAGTGAAGCAATACAGTCTATGGTATTTTGCTCTTCTTGGTAATGGACAATAATTGTTGCTAAGTGCATAATGTTTTAGCTTTTATTATCATTTGATAAATCTTTTACCCATGCATTATACGCTGCAATGACGGTATTTGGTTCGCCATACATACGCAAACGCCCTTGCTCCAACCAAGCAACTTCTGTACAAAGATTTTTCAATAGCCCCGAATCATGGCTTACAATGACAACTGTTTGTCCTTGTTGCATTTTTTCAAGAAGGCTTGTGGATGATTTATGCTGAAAATATGCATCTCCAACACTTAGGATCTCATCAATGAGTAAGACATCCGCCTGTGCTTCCAAAGCTACGGCAAATCCTAACCGTGCTTTCATTCCTGATGAGTATGTGCGTACAGGGTCATGGGCAAAATCCGCAAGCTCTGCAAAGTCTAAAATACGCTCCAACCGAGCTTTTGCTTCTTTATAAGTATAGCCAAGATACATGGCACCCAATATGGCGTTTTCAAGTCCGCTAAGCTCGTTGTTAAAACCCAATTGCAGGCTGAGTAATGCTGTTCTGAGATTGGGCGCATAGGTGATTTTTCCCGAAGAAGGTTCTAGTATTTTAGCAAACATTTGCATCAAAGTTGATTTTCCGGCACCATTGTGCCCTACCAGTCCTAGAGTTTGCCCCTCAAAAAGATTAAGAGTAATATCAGATAGAGCCTCTACTTTCTTCATGCATAAACGGCCTTTTCGGATATAAAATGTGCAAGAAACATTTTCTAATTGAATGATAGGCTTATTCATACGTCACCTACTATCGGCAAATACTTGGATAAACACGATTATATTTTTTCAGGATTCTCAACGCGAACCATAAAAACAACAAAGTTCCTAGGGTTACATAAAAAAGATACATCCAATCAGGCCATTGACCACCTATAATGATATTTCTATACTCTCGTATCAGGCCGGCCATGGGATTTAAATACATAATGGGTCGATGTTGCGGCAAAATAAGACTATCCACATCAAAAAATATTCCGGACACGAAAAATAAAATATTAATACATGCAGGTATTACAAATTTTAGATCCGGCAAAAAAGGAACGATTGCCGCTACGAATATCGACACGGTGAGCACGAAAATTCCTTGTACAAAAAACACTGCCATAAGCCCAAACCACTCCTTGGTTATGGGCAATGGATAGAAAAGCAAAAAAACAGCAAGAAGAGTTACCACAAAGAAATACTTGAAAAAATCTTGCAAAAATATTTCAAGAGGGAAAAATATTTTGGGAATGTCCACAGCATTCATTATGTGGCTGTTTTGATAAATACTTGTACAAGCATGGAGCACCGTGGCAGAAAACCACTGCCATTGGCACAAGCCTATAAGCAAGAAAAGAGCAAAATGTGGTGTTTTGGTATGCATAAAAACACCAAAAACCACATAAAAAATGCCCATGCTCAATAAAGGCTCCAATATCCACCACATATAATTTAAATATAAACGTGAAACCTCTGTGCGCACATTGGCACGGGTTTTATATATGAGTAAATCAAAAAAAGCACGTTTGCGCATTATTACCCTTTGTTTTGTGAAAAAAACCTGTTCCATACAGCTGATGCCAACAACTGTCTTTTACTGCCGGCAGGAAAAAGCTTAACATATTTTTTTTCAAGCCATACACCAAAATTAAGCATTAACCTTATTATAACAGTAGGAGCTGGCGCACATGTGTGAGCCTCATAGTGGCGAAAGGGAATGAGCAAGCTATCACACGCTTGCTTGCCAAATTCAGGCAGAAATAACTTATAGGCACTGCGTACCAACTGCAAACTCCTATACTTAGATATAGTTTGCGACATTCCATCCTTGGTCACACGATACCAAAAAATGGGCTGAGGAATTACGTCAAGCACATAACCTGAAAGCGTTGCCCTTGCCAAAAATTCCCAATCCTCATAGCCATCCTTCGTGGTTGTAAAACCATTCAAAGCATGAAATACACTAGTTTTTACCATAAAATTTGCATCACCAAAAACATTTTCCATAAGCCCCGTAACAACATCTGCCCCCATAAAGGTAGTGTGTACTATGGAAAAAAGCTCTGCTGTATCTTGTATATTTTCAGGAAATTGATGGTTATGACAAGTGGCGATATCAAGTGTGCCTTGATTGATGGCTTTTACAAAATAAGAAAGCATATGCGGCATGGAAACATTGTCTGCATCACAAAAAACAAGTAAGCTACCTTGTGCCTTGGCAACACAGGCATTGCGTGTGGCCCCAAGCCCTTCATTGTGTTTACGCAAAAATTGAAAACGTTCATCATATTTTTGTGTACATTTTTCAAATACATCCAAAGAAAATTTATCGGTACTACCATCATCATATACAATAACTTCAAAGGGATCATAATCTTGTGCTGCCAAGGCATCCAAGGCTTGTTCTAAATATTTCCCATGATTGTAATGAGCCATACACACAGAAACAAGAGGTCTATCCTTTGAAGGTTCAGGGAGAACACTTTGCTCCTGTGTCAATAATTCCCAGCCTTCTTTTGCTTTTTGCATTGTATACAAAGGCGCAGTATATGCAGGCAGCCCATTTTCCAAATATGTTGACAAGCATGACTGTATTGCTGTGGCAGTGGGTTCAAAAAGCTGACTCTTAGGCAGGATTTCAGGAATGCCCCCTACATTGGAGGCAAATATAGGCATACCCAGACACGCGCATTCTAGCACGGCATAGGGAAGGTTATCCATGAGCGATGGCGTAAAAATTAGGGCTTTCTGCTCTTGCAAAAATTTCAACGCTGAAAAAGAATCAAGATTTGTGTGTATTTCCACATGAGGAAAATCTACATGCTTTTTGATATAGTCTTGCGCAAAATCTTCCTTGCTTTTCCCATTTTTTCCCAAAAAATATATGGTTTGTATACGTTCTTTATCTTGTTTGGAGAGTAAATTCAAAGCACTACAAAAAATCTCCAGTCCCTTACGAGTTTCAAGTCGTCCAAAAAAAGCTATGACACCAGATTTGGGAATGTAGGCATAATCGGTAGCTGAGGATTCAGGATAATAGCAGTAGGGGATGAGTCTAGTGTCTTCTGGTATAGGAATATTTTTTTCTTGAAGCCAAGTGAGCATATAAGCTGAGGGTGATATGAGAATATCACAAAATGTCACACAATAACGCTCGGCATAGGCTAGTTTAGAACCCTCTAAAAAGTTCTCATTCCAGCACTCCATTCCTTCATGAGCCCATTCTGTACTACCATGCGCAGTTACGGTAAACAATGTTTTGGAAAACTCCCCTAAAGTTCTTTTGGCCTGAATACAATGGAAACCATGCGCAAGCCAATCTTGAAAATGAATTTGGTCAAATTGCTGCTCGCGTAAATAGGTATAGGCTGCATAGGAATATTTTTGCTCATGACTTGCCCTTAAATTATGTGTATTTTTTATTTTTTCACAAAGAAAAATTAATTGCACATTTATTTGCTCATAAATTTTTTGACATGCGACCTGCACACTTTTTTCCACAGGATAGGTAAAAAGCAAGGTAACGTCATGGCCTTCCTTGGCCAAATGTTTTGCCAAGAAATAACAATGCGTGCCTATACCTCCGTTTTTTACCGGGCCTATGGCATCGGGGGTAACTATGCAATGTTTTAGTTTTTTGGGATGCATTAAAGTTTCTCCATTTGAGAACTTTGTACTTTACGTTTTTCGTAAACTCCATAGCGCAAATAATGATAAAAAGGATTAAACTTACTCTTGGCCACATCTAAATATTGTTCGACGTAAGCCTTGGTACTGAACCACGGTGCAGGATCACGCCCCTCTTTTGCGCCAAAATATACATAATGGTAGACGGGATCAACACCGGCTTTGGCAACATCTTTGTTATGTTCAAGATAAAATTCTTCATCAAAATACCGAATTTTTTTTAACGCCCAAATGGTATAATATTGCGGAATTAATTTAAGCAGTAAACCTTCAAAACATTGAGATATGCTAGCAGTCCATGGATGATTAAATATATTTTTCTGCGTAAAGTTATTAAATTTTTCTTTGGCATATTTTTCTATGCTTAAAAAATATTTTTGATAAAAATCATCGGTTAAATAATTTTTTACGTCGTAATCCCAAAAATTTTTTCCCTCGTGTAATGACATATGGTCATAGGAAAAATTTACATGCGTTAGTAAATCCTTCCACTGCACTTTATTTGCTGAACTCAATGCTATTTCATTTGTTTTATTAGAAAAAACACTCCTTTTAATAAATCCCGTATGTACCCAACAAAGTCCGAGATAGGTAACAATTTTATTGCAATGTTCAAAAATTTCATACTCTTGAGACTCATAATATCTATCATGAAAATTTGGATAAATAATAAAGTGATCACCTATTCCAGCGTTAAAAATCGGAACTGTTGATGATTTCCCCAATGGAATACTTAAACCATTTTTGCCGAGTAAAATATTTATTCCTGATAAATTAAAAAAACCTTCTTCCAAAGTATATTTTTCTTTAAATGAACAAATGGTACTTACAAAGTCTTCTTCTGTGCATGAGTTTTTCGAAACATTTTTACTTGTTTCTTCAAACAGGCATCGTTTTATTTCAAGCATTTTTTCAGTAAAATACACTTGATCGGCATCTATTTTCATGTAATGCGAAAAAGATGTTTTGACATAACCAAAGTTATAAAAATTTGCTAAGCCAAACAATGGAAGCAACAGAGGACTTTTTGAGCTCGTTGCATAACCTACCCTATCTTCAACGAATTTTGTTTTGAGTGAAACAGCTAGAGGATACCAAAATAATCGTATTTTCTCGGGATATTGATTAGCATACTCTAATAAAATTTTTTCTGTATTATCATTGGAGTCGTTATAAACAATGATAAGTTCATCTAAAAAATCTAGGCAGCTGTCTAAACACGCCTTAATTGTCATTTCTTCATTTCGTACTCGTAAATGCCCTGTTATCCCGGGCGGCCTCACAGAATTTAGCTTTAAGAAGTCACTTTCTGAAACAATAAACTCTTGCTCAGAAAACTTCCTGCTATTTGAGTATGATAGTTCTTTTTTGCAAGAAAAACTTTTTTTTAGTAAACAACTAATCAACATTTTTCCCTCTAATATAAATGCATATTGCCTACTTTAACTCATATTAAAGCAGGCAATATATATTTTACTGTTAACTAAAAATCAAAACGGAAGGAAGCTTGCACACCATGGTTGCTGCTATGTTTTGAACCAATGTAGGTATAATCAAGTCTTATGCCAAAGTCATCGTTACCAAAGTCAAAGCCAAGGCTACCCATATAGGAGAAATCATCAACTATTCTGGCTTCTGTTTCTATGCTGAGGTCAGCATTGGGAACTTTAACATAGGCGTTAGCGTGTACATCGCCGGCAGCAGGAATGATACCAAGCTCAAGGCGAGGGCTGAATTTCCAGCCGGATCCGGTTTCAATTTCTTTGGACAAAATCACACCTATGGGG
Organism: uncultured Desulfovibrionaceae bacterium; assembly: GCA_964370525.1. Lineage (GTDB taxonomy): Bacteria > Desulfobacterota > Desulfovibrionia > Desulfovibrionales > Desulfovibrionaceae > CAYJAD01. The sequence goes on from CAYJJP010000024.1 coordinate 13,973, forward strand.
AATGTCCAAATGCTTTGATGTATGCTGTCACCGTCAAAGGCTGTACCGCCACTCATCTCTATCTCATAATCATTGGTATAAAGGCTCATATACTCAACACCCACATATGGTGTAATGTTAAGAGCATCTGTTTTAAATGTATATTCGGCACGCAGCCCTACGTTAAAGGCGCTTGTATTGATGTCGGAAGTGATATCTCCCATGCCTATGGGATTGTACCCATCCTGAGTTATTTCATGAGAACTTCCGGTGTAATTTACATGTCCTAAGATGGCAAAATCATTTTTATACCATCCACCATAAACACCAATACCCCAAAAATCAAAATAGTTTTGGGTATCGGCAAAATCACCGTTGGATTCTGAATAACCGGCACCGACGTTAAAGGTAAGACCTAAACGGAAGGCATTGTCAAATGTATAGTCACCACCAATGGCAACGCCGCCAAAGTTTGCATTATAACCGGTGTCATACTTGCCTGCATCCAGATTCCAAGCATTGGCACTCTTGTATAAAGGAGAAATCCAAAGCCCCAAACCATTTTTCATTTCGGCCTTGTCACCGGAAGAAAGTCCGCCGTCACTGCCTTGAGTAATAGCGGCTATGCCTATGTTTTCAGGGCTTGAAGTAATACGCTTATATACTGCTGAAGTACCGGCTTCAGAGGTTTGCACAGTGATTTGCGGCGCAGCACCCACTGAAGCAAGACGTACAGCACCGCCAACGGTTCTGGCACCATCTTCAGCGCTGTGAGCATAATTTTTGGCACCTGCACGACTTAAGAAACGAGCACCAATGCTGTCTGAGAAATAGTTATTAAGACCTTGTGCATACATCTGCGTTAAGATACCGGCAGATTCATCATAAATGTCAACACTTGGTTGATATAAACTCGTGTTAGCGATGATATCACTAGTAGTCGCATCTTGAGTAAGAACAGTCTTTAACATGTAATCATTATTATAAATAACAACATTATCTTCATCGGCAAGGTAGGTATTGGCCGATGTCGTTCCAAGACTTGTAATGGTTGCATTTTGAATAAACACCATTTTGCTTTCATCCAAAACTGTACGTGGATCATCAAGGTTCATATTGTCAAATGCAATAGCAGGCGCTGCATTCACAGCGTTTGCCGTTGCAAAAGACACATCAATGTTTCCGTCGAGAGAATCTGCAATCAACGCCTGATTTGAGTCGTAATTGGCAGAATCCGGATTGATTTTGAAGTTAAGAGAAGCATTACTACGAGCTGCATTCACAATCACCAATGCATTGTGCGCTAATGTCACACTGCCGGGTTTTGCGCTTTCATACTGAGTCACTTGACCGTCAACAACAATACCACCTTGAGCATCTTCCAAAACAATATTTTGACCGATGCCAAGAACTGCACTATTGGTAAAAGGATATAGTCCACCCAGCTCATTAATGCGCTGTGTCCAATAGTTATAGCCAAAAGCACCTAAAAATTTAGAGGAGGTAATAACGGAATTTCTGCCCGCAATGTAGGTACCGTTCACATTAGCATCAATTTCACTAACATAGGAACCATTTTGAGCATCTGTCATACCTTCAACCCAAGTAGGGTCAACCACAAGTCCACTGCCATTAATATCAATATTCTCTGTGATTAATATACCTTTCTCACCCAATTGACCCACTCTGAAGAGCAATTTATCATTATCTACCGTTAAAGAGTCAATGCTGTGTGTTCCGCCAACAATGTCAAAGGTAGACATTACGTCACCGCCGATTATTGAAACTTTATCAAGGTCAAAGTTCACACCGGAATTCGCCTTACCCAAATAAAAATGCCTATCTGATGGGTGCGTGGTTCCAAAATTAACTTCAATGTTTCTAATGGCTGTACTTACACCACCGACCACAGCATTTAAAGCACTGCCTACGCCACCGCCGTTTGTAAAGCTAACAGTGTCTATGGCAACAGTGCTTTGAATTTGAAATTCATTAAGCTCAATATGACCACTAATAGTCGCAGTACCCGCAGTCACAGGTGCACCGCTTATGGGTACACTGGCATCGGGTAAGCGTAAATCAGCGGTAGAAGCATGAGTTTGATTCGGATCAAGGTTCAGCACACCGCCACGGAAGCCACCGCCAACGGCAGCATTTTGGTTAGTGAGTAATCTATCAAACTCATAAACGTCCTCTAAGGTAAATGTATCTGTATCTAGCAATTGCGCATATACTGTACCGGAGTTGGTGCTGGCTGTAAGCTCAGTGCCTGCTGTGGTAGTCAGTGTCAAACTTGGTGTTGTTTGATTAAGTGCACCGCTAAATAAGGAATCCTTAGATGTAATAACAGTACCTTGAGTCATAGTTATGTTTTCCGCCGTAAACGTTCCGCCAACTATTAAGGTACTATTGGGAGTTATGCTAATTGTAGATGGATCTGAGGCTGCAATGATTAAGTCTCCGCTAATAATAAGATCAGCATACATTCCATAATTAGGCGTAGGATCGTTCTCACCTACGATCAAAAAAGAATCTTTCAAAGAAACATTACTGTTAACATAGTTATTACCCGATGCAGCATGAAAGGTGGATTTGCCGTCAAATATTAATTTGTCTGAGTCAACGGTAATACTAGAGTCATGCAAGATGACATCTGATTCGGTATTTACATGAAGTCTTTCTCCATTGCTGATTGTAAGACTGGCTGTATCCAAAATCAATGATGAATCATCTTCTAAACTCATGTTGTCCGCTTGCAGGCTTGAAAGTGGCACTCTTGCCGGATCTGCGTTCGACGATCTATCTAGATGTTTACCGCCGATGAAAAGCTTTCCGCCTTTATCAATGTGTACGGCAAATTCACCAGAAGGACTATCTTTTTCAAGTATCACATCACCTGAAATTGCAAGACGCTCACCAGTTCCTACGGTAAGAAAACTACCTGATAAGCTACCATCGGTAATATTGGCTGAATCGGTTGGTGTTGTAATGGTGTATTTCCCATTGGTATCTGTCAAATTTTCAGTAACGGCTGTAGCTGCCATTGCTGAAATTGTGGTTGAGAAAATAAGTAAAAAGCACATACTTAATACTATAGTTTTCTTCAGAAAAAAAGTTTTTTTGGGTTTTCGCATTCAAACTCCTCTTTATTTAGTGGTAGATTATCAGCAGAAAATTACTGACAATTTTGACCACAAGTTTCATT
>CAYJJP010000025.1:0-17016 GCA_964370525.1 uncultured Desulfovibrionaceae bacterium
ATTTTCGTGAGCAAAACCACTCAAAGTGGCTCACTTTTTAAGTAGCATTTACAGTCAAAGCCCGTTTGGTATTTTTCTGCCACAATGAGTACGCCAAATTCTTCGCCGTCCATGCCTTTTTTGAAGGCTTCGGGAAGCTGCTTTTCCTTAATGCGCTTGACGCGTTCACCGCCGCCGGTGGTATTGATGCCTTCCTCTGTATAAATGCTGTCATTGTCATGTACTTCGCCGGAAAAAGCCACCAATACGCCCAGACCGTGCAGTCCGTGTTCCACAATTTGACGTTTGAATTCATGGCAATACTTCACGGCGTGCAAGCGTGACGGCGTCACCACCATGGCCTTGGCTTTGCCGCCAATCTTGTGGCGTGTGACATTATTAAAATATTCCAGCATCACAGCCGTTTTTTGTGCAATATTATGCGGATGCAAGGACTCAAAACGCCGAATGGCTGCAAGCCCTGCCGTGGTGTCCAATTCCGGGTCATCGGGGATTTTCTTGGCAATTTTAAAATACATGGCATAAGTCATGTAATTTTTCAGCACATCAAGAATAAAGCCCTCTTCAATGGCTTGGCGCATGGAATAAATATGGTATGGCGCATATTGCCCGGCCGCATTTTTAGCCCCAAAGGCTTGCAGGGTCTTTTCCTTGGGGGTGGCGGTGAAGGCGAAGAAGGATAAATTTTCTTGATGCCCGTGGGCGGCAAGTTCCTCCAACATTTTGTCTTCATCTGACTTGCGATTTTGCTCGTCGGCGTATTCCGTGGCGGCGTATTCTTTGAGGATTTGTTCCGTATCTGCCAAGGCAAATTTCAGCTTTTTGGCAGCGTCGCCCGATTGTGAGGAATGCGCTTCATCAATAATAATGGCAAAGCGTTTATTTTGCGCTTGCACTTCCTTAAAGATAACAGGAAATTTCTGTAAGGTGGTGATGATGATTTTTGTATTGCTGTTGATGGCATCCTTGAGTTCTGAGGACTTCTTGATTTTTTGCACCACGCCTTGCACATGGTCAAATTGATACACCGTGTCTTGTAATTGACTATCCAGCACACGGCGGTCAGTAACGATGATGACAGAATGAAAAATGCCTTCGTTCTGCGCATCATGCAAAGATTGCAAGCGATGCGCAAGCCACGCAATGGAATTGGATTTACCGCTGCCGGCGCTATGCTGAATAAGATAATTCTTGCCGCTACCGTTATTTTTCACGTTTGCCAGCAGGCGTGATACCACGTCCAATTGATGATAGCGAGGAAAAATAAGGCTCTGTTTGGTAATTTCCTTGCCCTTGCTGTCTTTTTTTTTCTCTACTTTAAGATGCAGATATTTTTGCAAAATTTCTAAGAGACTGTCTTTTGCAAGCACTTTTTCCCATAAATAGGCCGTCTGATAACCATCGGCATTGGGCGGATTGCCCTTGCCGCCAACCTGCCCAGCGCCATTACTACCTTGATTAAAAGGCAAGAAATATGTAGCCGCCCCTTTCAAGCGTGTGGTCATATACACTTGGGTAAGGTCTACAGCAAAATGCACCAGCACACGCTGATTAAAGGCAAAAATAGCATCTTTAGAAGCTCTGTCAAATATATATTGACTTATGGCGTTGGTAACGCTTTGCCCTGTGAATTGGCATTTTAATTCCATAGATACGAGAGGAATACCGTTGACCGCCAGCACCATATCGACGCTGTTTTCATTGTGCGGCGAATAATGCAACTGTCGCAAAACATGAAATATATTGCCTTCATATTGTGCAAGAGATATGGGGTTTAAATGCGTTTCCGGCTTCCAAAAAATAGCCTTAAAGTTGATGCCCCTATCGGTAAAGCCCTTGCGCAAAACATGCAAAAGACCATTATGCTTCACCTCACGGCAAAAACGCTCCATAAGGGCATTTTCGCTGTCTGCCCCATAGATTTTTACAAACTTCTCCCACGTTTTAGGCTGATTTTGCTGTATGAAGGCACAAAAGGTGGCAGGGCAAAGAGCAAGCTTGCGGTCAAAGGTGGAGGTGTCGCCTTTATGATAGCCGCCTTGGATAAGGGCGTGTTCTATATCGTCTTCGAACTGTTTTTCTGTGTGCTTCATTGTTATATTACCATTTTCCCCGTGACTGCCTCATAAATGAGGGATTTTTTGTATTGGTTAAGCTTTTCGATAAGCTGTTCTTTTTGACTTATGGCATGGTCTATGAGTGTTGTTTTTTTGTCAAGATAGGCGGCGATTTCTTGTTGTTCTTCAAATGGTGGAAGCGCAATAGTGATACTATTCAAATTCCCTATAGTAAGCTGATTTATCGTTGAAGTGAGAAAAGTTGATAAATGAAAACTAAAAAGAGAAGAATTAAAAATATACGAACAAAAATTATAGTATTTTGTCCTATATATAGTCATAAATGCACCAAATGAACATTTATCTAAACTTTCATCAATAATAGCATTTTTTCCAATAAGATTACGACTCCCATTTCGAGAACATATAAGAATGTCACCCTTTTTTACAAAAAGTTTATCATTGATATTTTTTTGAACATAAACATTATCTTCAAAACAAAGTTTGTTTTTTTGTATATTTGAAGACCGTAAAACGAGCGTTCCTTGGTCTGCAACATCTTCTGGTGAATAAGTTAAACCAATTATGGATTCTCCAATGTTTTTTAACCGTAACACTCTCCAATGCTCCGGAATCTTCCCAATCCAGTCAATGCCGCTGTCCTTCATGGGGGTATTCTCGTCAAGCCCCTTGGTGACAGCTTCGGTGATGACAGATTGACGGTATTCTTTGAGTTTTTCAATGAGCTCTTTTTCCTTGGTTATGGTGTCGTCAATATGAGTGCATTTTGTGTCGAGAAAGTCGGCTATACGTTGTTGCGTTTCAAGTAGTGGAAAAAAAACTAAACATTCTTTCAAAATTTTTTGAGTTATACTATATACTTTCGTTCCAGAAACTTTACTTTGAATTTGGCTTTTCCATAGGTCAGTAGCGCAAAAATAGGCTAAAAATTTAGAATTAAAATTTCCTACCTTCTTACAAGCAATAGTATGTGAGCCAGCAAAAATTTTTTCATCACAATCATTTAAAATGCAAACAAAGTTTCCACTTCCTTCAATATCTTCAGAGGTATCGCAAAATACAAAGTCACCAGTTTTAACAAGGGATTTTACATTTGTTTGTAAGTATTTAGTAGGCGCAAAAGGTAAAACATCTCTTTGTAAATCTAAATGAAAAGTCCCTTTCCTATGAATATATCCATAGTTAATACATTTTATACCGTTAGTGCAAAGGTTTTCTTTTGTAATGGAAAGACCCACATCAAGGGTAAAACAGTATCTTATTTTATCTTTTTTCCAATATGTTGGAATATCTATAGAGTTAAAGCACATCATTTTCCCTCACAAATAAAACTCTTCTTTTTATCTAAATACATTTTCTGCCAATATAATTTTTCCAAAGTTCTAAAATTGTTATTATTTGTAATATATTGTCCTACTTTTTTTATAATTTCAGCGTTGTTCATTTTTTCTAATTCGTCCACAGTTTGAAAAATATAATTTCCAAGTATTTTATAGTTTAAGTAGTCAATATAGTAAAATCCATCTTCGGAACACAACCAATCCATAATTAAAGTGTTTTCGTTAAAATTAAATTCTAACAGAGAATGATCAATTATAATTTTTGGATTTTTTGCGTATTTTTTTTCTAACTCTACAGCTTTAACTAAACCTGTTCCCCAGACTAAAATATTATCAGAAAATAAATTTCCAAGAGTAATTGCACCTCTTAACAATATTCCATACGTAGATAAGTGTAGTTGAAATTTTGCTACAGAAATTATAATGAGATGTAAGGAATCTATAACTCTGCTATTTCTAATACTGTCGGAACCAGTTATCCTAGATGAAAATAATATATTATCTGAAAAAATATTTAACTTTATAATAGGTTCTTCACGCTTTATAAGTTTATTACTAGAATTATATGCTTTTAAAAAAGCTTGATTAGACGATGAGTTTTCTTTTAAAATGTCATTATATACTTTATGAACAATTTGTAATATTTCATCTTGATTTTCATTCATTTTTTCTGTTGCACCAAGAATGTCAACAAAGGCAATGACGTGCTCTTTCGTTACAATATTATTTTCGTTTGACATAAATACCCCTGTCATTTCACAGCCTGCATACGCTCTTGCAAAACCTCCACGCTGGGCATCGCTTCTTCCAATTCCTTAGGTAGTACAGAGGTCAGCTTGTATTCACTAATGCCCATGGGCTTGGTCATATCCTTCAAGGCAAATTCCGCCACCACATTATTTTTTTCTTTGCAAAGCAATATGCCTATGCTTGGGTTATCCACTTCTGTTTTGAGCAGAGCATCCACGGCGGAGAGGTAGAAGCCAAGCTTTCCCACATACTCCGGTTTGAATTTACCTGTTTTTAGCTCAACCACCACATAAGAGCGTAATTTGAGGTTATAAAAGAGCAAATCTATATAAAAATCTTCGCCGCCCACGTCCAAATGATATTGATTGCCCATAAAGGCAAAGCCGGTGCCAAGCTCCAACAAAAGCCTCGATACATGCTTGATAAGCTCTTGTTCTAATTCTTTTTCTGTGGCGTCTTCTCGCAAGGTGAGGAAATCAAAAATATAAGTATCTTTCAAGGTTTCAAGGGCAAGGTCTTTGTGTGGGCTTGGGAGTAACTTCTCAAAATTATTGGTAGTAGGCGCAAGAGCTTGACGCTCATAGAGGTTTAATTCAATCTGATGACGTAAAACATTAAGTGACCACGAATTTTCTATGATTTTATGCATATACCAAATCCGTTCGTCACGGTTCTTTATCTTATCCAGTAACAGCGTATTGTGCGACCATGTTAATTGTGCAGACAGTGTCTGCATAATTTCAAAATCAGGAATTTCTCGTGCAAATTTAGCCATATACTTTAAATTACGCACTGAATAACCACTAGCACTAGGGAATTCCGCCTTGATGTCTCTGGCAAGAGCGTCAATAAATTTATTACCCCACTCCGCTTGCGTATTTATCATCTTACCTATGTTCCAATAGAGGCAAATAAGCTCTTTATTGACACCAAGGCTGGCACGGTGGCGGGCAGAATAAATTTGCTCTTTAATCTCTTGTAAAATCAAGACATATTTGTCGTGCATCATACTCATTGAAAAAGCTCCTTTAAGGTCTTGGCAAGCTCTCCCTCAATGCTTTGTATCTCTTGCATAATCTCTGCGCTGGGGCGTGGCGGTATGTATTCATAAAAATAACGTGTAAAGGGGATTTCATAGCCCACCTTACTTTTTTTGGCGTCAATCCACGCATCGGGGGCAAAAGGTAGCACCTCACGGGCAAAATAGGCTTCTATATCTTCACTTAAAGGCACATTTTCCGTATCACGTAACTTAGGGTCGGGCTGAGGCTTTTTGGCTTTGAGTATGGGCTTGCCGTCTTCATCTTTCAGCGGACGCTCCACGGTGATTTTTGTGTAGCCGAAATCTTCATTATAGAAAATCTTACTGATGTCACTTTCGGCAAAATTACCATAGAGTTTGGTAATGCGCTCTATGGCATGACTTGGGATGTCATTGCGCTTGCTGCCAAGGGACTTACGGCGTTTCTCAAAAAGAGCATTAGCGTTAATAAGTTGCACCTTGCCTTGGCGTTTTCGCGATTTTTTATTGGAAAGCACCCAAATATAAGTGGCTATACCCGTATTGTAAAAAAGGTCATTGGGCAGGGCTATGATGGCTTCTAAAAGGTCGTGCTCCAAAATATAGCGGCGGATTTCCGAAGGGCCGCTGCCGGCGTCACCGGTAAAAAGCGGCGAACCATTATGAATAATGGTAATGCGTGAGCCGCCGTCCTGCTTGGGCTTCATTTTGGCAATGGCAGTTTGCAAAAATAGCATTTGCCCATCACCAATGGCAGGAAGCCCCATGCCAAAGCGTCCGGCAAAGCCTTTTTTGGCTTCGACCTCAATAATGCTTTTTTCGTTTTTCCACTCACGCCCAAAGGGAGGGTTGGAAATAATATAATCAAAATTTTGTCCGCTGAATTGGTCATCGGCAAGGGTGTTACCATCTTTGATGAAGTCGGCATCATTGCCCTTGATGAGCATATCGGCTTTACAAATGGCAAAGGTTTGGTCATTGATTTCCTGCCCAAAAGGCATGAGCTTTGCTTTGCTATTAAGACTAAATAAATGACTTTCTGCTACCGAGAGCATACCGCCCGTGCCGCAAGCAGGGTCATAAATGGTCTTGGCCACATTGGCACCGGCAAGCAAGGCATTGTCATCACAGAATAAAATATTGACCATAAGCTCAATAACTTCGCGCGGCGTATAGTGCTGCCCTGCATCGGAATTATGCGCTTCAGAAAAACGGCGGATGATTTCTTCAAAAATATAGCCCATTTCGTGGTTGGAAATGCGACTGGGATGCAGGTCGGCTTTAGCAGAAGTAAATTCTTTGAGTACAATATAGAGAATGCCTTTCTTGGCCATTTGAGAGATGTGCGCATCAAACTTAAATTTTTCGATAATATCTTGCACATTTTCGGAAAAACCTTGCAGATAAGCACGAAAGTTGGCCTCTATGCTGTCCGGCTCGGCAAGGAGTTTTTCAAAGGTGAAGGGGCTGATATTGTAAAAAGAATATCCGGAAGCCTTGCGAAGCAGTGAGTCTTTGAGGGCAAGTTTTTCTACGCTGGCGTATTTGGCAAGAACAGCGTCCTTGGTGTCCGTTAAAATGGCGTCAAAACGACGTATGACAGTCAGAGGCAAAATGACTTCGCCGTATTCATGCGGCTTGTAAACCCCTGTAAGCTTATCGGCTATAGCCCAAATGAGGTCGGCTTTTTCTTTTACGTTGATGCGCAGTGACATATGATTTCTCCCCTTTATCTGTGAGGGAAGGTTAGCAGAAAAAGAAGAAGTTGGCAAAAGAAGATATTTTGTAAAGGTTTTTAAAAATCGCAACCGACAATGAGTGTTAACAGTTTGCTCTATAGTTGTTATTGAAATAATAATAGATTTTAAACTTTAACTCAACTGGGCGAGTTGTACTTCGTTTGCTTGAATATCTTTTTCTTTTGTGCGATTTACTGCCTCTTCACGCAAAATAACACCACTTCTTCCTAAAACTACATCTCTCTCCCATTTCTTTTGGGCATAGAGCAAAGCTTGCTCTGCCATCTGCTCTGAGAAAAACAGGGCTTTACCGGTATCACGCATAGTAGCTCCGTCTTCCATGGTAAAAATGAGAGTGCCCTTTTTATCTATGAATAACTTGGCAGTAGGAGATATTTTTTGCATAATTTTCACAGCTTGAAGTAATTCTTCTGGCATGGAACTTTGAGGGATTGCTTGCTGGTGAGGTTCAAGGTGCTCAAGCCAACTCTTTTGTTTTGTCCAGTTATCTTCTTTTACTTGGTCATGTCGGGAGCGTAAAATGGCCAAAGCCGTTTCATTGCCCAACTCTGCTTTTCTCTGTAAAAAGGTAATCCATGAGTTGTACGGTATCTTGGCTGTGATTTCTTCTTTTTTGGAGTACATATCTTTTTTGGCTTCCAAAAAAGATTTTGCCTTTTTTATTTTGATAAGCCCCATAAGGCGACGCTGGGCAGCATAGTTTAGGCCGGATTGTTTCACTAATTGTGTTTTTTCTTCCCATTTTTTTGTGATATTGGAACGTATCAATGAATATACTGCATGAAGTTCCGTCAAGGTATCTTTGCGTTCCGTTATGCCTTGACGGTATTCGGTAAAAAGTTGGCCTCGTTCCGGCGCACGATGTAACGGTTTTTCTGGGTTGTAGTGGCATAGTTCAGGCCATGCTTTATCCAAAGCGTGCTCAGCTCTCTCATACTTGCCGAAACGCTTTTCCAGTTTTTTCATTGAAAAATTGCGGTCAAAGGCACTTGCTTTCAAAGCGTGTTTGGCCTTTTTAGGATTATGCCTATCACGCACCACAAGCCCGTTACCATGCGGTACTAATTCCATGCCGTAATTGGCAAAAGTTTTGTGTACGTCATCCCAAGAGGTAGCCGCAGTTAAAGATTGTAAAATACTATTTTTATATTCTTTGGCATAACTTTCAAAGGATTGTTGCCCCGTATGGGCTTCAATCAATGCCGCCCCAGCTTCAAGCTGCGTTCCTTTCTCCCCACGTCCTTTATCCACGCTTAGCCCAAAGTCACGCTCTATCTCACGGCATACTTGGTCACGCTTATGAAAATCTCGATATGGTTCATGCCGATTAAATTTTTCGGGATGTATCATATTATATGCAATGTGCATGTGCAAATTACCTGTATTTTTATGCACACCGCAATGTCTTTGATGTTTCTCAAAGCCTAAAGCATGTGCAAAACGCTCCTCAATGGCTTTATAGGTTTCCGGTGTAAGCTTGGCTTCATCTTCGGGGCGAAATGATACAATAAGATGATAGGTCTTTTCCTTGGTGCTACGCGCATTCATGGCTTGTGTATCTTTCACTTCTTGGATGGCGAAAGCATAGTCCTCGTCATCGGCGCAACCGGCACACCAATGCATGAGAGATTTTTCCCCCTTATGGCTTGCATCGGCTATGTAGTTTGCTAATCGCCCGTAGTTATCATTTTGAGGCTTACACTTTTGGACTTTGCTTATCATATTTGCCTATGGTGTGATTTGCTTTAACAATGTTTGTATTTCACGTTTTATAGTGTCTATACTTTTAAAATGATAGTATATGTCCTGTTTGTTTGCTCCTTGCGCCAGTGCTTGTTTTAGTAATCCGCCAAGCCTACCCACATCCCCACGCAAACGAGTGATTTCTAATCTTGCCAATCGGTCAATCTGTGTTTCTATTGGTAAGCCTAAGCACATTTTCCTGCCGAACGCCGAAAGTGATAATCCTGCCATTTCGCTTAATTTGAGGATTTCGCCATACTCCACTTCGGAAAGATAAATCTTGAGTAACTCTTTTCGTTTGATTTTTTCTTTTTTTGCCGTACATTTTGCTGTAAATTCTCCACGCATATATTTTTCCTCGTTCATTATTAGGGGTGTGATATGTACCTACGGCTTTCCATGTATAGCCATGTATTTTGATAGCTTCAGACAGAATTCTTGTTCCCCATGCAATGTTAAAATCTTCGTTCAAAAATGCTGTGGGGGATATTTTGTACCGTTTCATCCACCACGAATTGATTTGCATAAGCCCCACATCAAAGCTCTTATTTTTATTCCATGCGTCCGTGATAAGTTTTTCTGCTTCTTTTCTACTGCTTGGAGCAATGGCTTTTCCCTTCAATATTTATGATGAGGGGATTGAGTGCCGACTCTTGCATGGCTATGGCCTGTACCAGAGCAGGATTAAGGCCATGTTGCTTGCTGTATTTTTGAATAATTTCTGATTGCGCATGGGCTATTCCTCCAAAGCATAGGAATGCCGCAAGTGCTGAAATTGCCATTTTTCTTTGCATTTGATTGCCTCTTGTTTTTAGCGTTGAGCCTTTAGGCGAATAAGCAACCCCCACTGGGTAAGTGCAGGACGTAAAGGGAAGGGGCACGAAGTGGTCATGGTACCACTTTACCTGTCCTGCCTTCCTATCATCTCTCATTTTGGTAAAATAATATCAGAAAGATGCATAACAAAGCAACTTTTTTTAAGTATTTTCTTCTTTTTGAGATTATTTGCACTATTTTGAATATATTTGTAGAATTTTTATCATATTGTATAAATTAAAGATATATGCACAAAAAATTTCATAACGAAGCCTATAAAGAGTTTTGAATTTGCATAAATTTGCAAAAGGTTGCTATATACCTATTTTGCCCCATGCATCAAAAAATCTTCCATGCTACATATCGGCTATATCTGTTTACTTGTATAAAATTTTAACTAAAAAGAGGTAGTAATGGAAAGATTAACACTTGCCCAACAAAAAATTGTCAAACTTCTCAAGCTAGGCCTAAATTCTAAAAGCAATAGCAATAAAACTCGGTATCCGCCAATCCACGGCGGATTTACATTTGAAAAATATTCGTAAGCGATTATACGTGCAAACAAGTCGGCAAATTTTAGATTGCATTTTCCCGGCGGAAGGTAATATTGAAAATCTTGTTTTGACAAAACGTGAACAAGAAGTCTTTGCTTTAATAATGAAAGGGAAAAGCTTGCACGAAATAGCCCATGATTTGCAACTCTCAAAAAGTACAATCAAAAATCATAAGGCACATATGCTCATTATGAATAATTGTAGTGACATGTTGCAGCTCATGGCTAAATTTTATGATGCATAAGTACAGAAACAGGAGGAGTTATGGCAAAAGGTCGCATTCATACACCTGAAGAAACATTTCGCCAAAAATTGTTGGAAAAACTGCCTCCAATTATAGCTCGCAAAGAAGTTGAAAAATATCTTGGCGGTGCTGTTGCGCAAAAAACACTTGCCAATGCCGACTCACTTGGCGAAGGCCCGGTGGGTGCATATGTGATAGGGAGAAATGTTGTGTACCCAACTGCAGCATTGGTGGATTGGATAATTGCTCGGCTTGGGTTTTCTCCGTTGCATAACAACATCAATAATCCTTAGGTGGTTTTAAGTTCTGCACGGCGTCTCGAGTGGCATCAGGTATTAAATGAGCATAACGCATGGTCATGGTGATGGTTTAATGTCGCATAAGTGTTTTTATTTTATAAATATCTGTTCCACCTAAAGCTAGCCATGAAGCAAAAGTGTGTCTTAGTGTGTGAAAGACAATGCGGTGTCTTCTGTCATCACAAGAAAGACCGTCATTTAGATTGAGTGAATTTACTAACCTTCTAAAAGAATGGGAGATGTTTTCATGAGAAGCACAGCCGGCAACAGAGGGAAAAACTTGTCCCATCACATTGTTCTTGCATCTGGCTTGGCGATCTTTGAAGATGTCTATAGCGTTTGTATTCAAAGGAACTTTACCACCGGGCTTGCGGTTCGCTTCGTCACGAACAGTCACAATCTCATTTTTCATATCAACATCAAGCCAATCAAGCCGTTGAAGTTCTCCCAAGCGCAATCCCGTATTCAAGGAAAGGATAATGTAATCATGCAAGTCGGGGGACGCCAGTTTTTTGGACGCAGCAATCAAAGAGTTCGCTTCTTCCCACGTCAAAAACCTTTCTCTGGCATTTTTAACGGGGGGAGTCTTAATTTTAGAAGCAGGGTTGTTGCCGATGAATACGACAGTTCCCTGTATAGTTGTTTTCATGGCCAAATTATACAAGTGACTCAAAATGCTTTTATAATGTTTCACGGTAGAGGCCGCTCTGCCTTTGTCCACCAAAGAGTGCAAAAACTCTTGAATAGTTTCATAGGTAATGGAACGTATGAGAAACTTACCCAATACGGGTTTTATTTCCTTTTGAAAACGCTGATTATCAATAGCCCAAGTACGTTTGGTACGCTCTGCATAGGGAAGATAATATTGCGTAAAGAAATCCTCCAAAATGATATTGGAAATGTCTTCGTCAACTTTTTTTTGTTCTTCGATGGCTTGCTGAGATGCTTTTTGCTCACGCATTTCCGCAAGGCTTTGTGCGCCGGAACCTGTTTTCCTGTTCTCTTTAATTTGAGAAAGAATTTTGGAAGCCTTTTGGGCACTCCATCCATCACTTGCCCAACCAAGCCCTTCCTCTACAGTTCGTTTGTCATCTTTATAGCGAACCGAGCAATATTTATCAGCTTGCCCATTGCGCAACTTACGTGTAGGGTGTTCATAATAACGAACATTGGGGTATTGAGTTTTGATTTTTTGTCTTTTCATGCCCCCACTATTCCCCCACTATTGGGGGGAAGTCAAGGGAAATCACGGGAAGATAAAATGGATATTTTCAATAATTTCAATCTCAAGGGAAGCCATGGGAATGTAAACAGAGGACTGAAAATCCTCGTGTCGGCAGTTCAATTCTGTCCCGCGGCACCACTAAATTTCATATAAAAAGGCTAGTTACAATTATGACTAGCCTTTATTATTATCTTCTGTGTTCACTCATGTTCACTGCATAAATTTGGCAAAGTCTTGCTTGCCAATTTTTGATTTCCTACGCTTGTATGCGCATAAAAATTCATGGTTGTTGCAGGTGAGCTATGGCCAAGTTGTGCAGCTACGGTTGCAGGGTCAACGCCACGACTAAGCATTTCGGTAGCGGCAACATGACGGATATCGTAAGGCTTGATACTCATACCTTCAAGGCCAGCATCTTTCAAAGCCTTTAGCCATGCTCTACGATAAGAAAGCACTTTACGACCGTGCCGATGACAAACTAAAGGCACTCCGTTTTTAAAATCTTTCTCAAAGCGCAAAGCTGCTGCTTGCATATATTCAGCTGGCGGAAATACACGCTTTAAATTGCCGCTTTTACCTTGGTAAAGTTGAACATAACCTTGTCGAAAATTGAAAGCATCCCATGTAAGGTTAAAAAGTTCTATTTCTCCAAAACGCAAAGAGCAAGCATAGGCCGTGTAAAAAGCCCACTGAAGCCTCTCTGGTGAATGTTTTATAATGCTTTTAAACTGCAATATATTTGCTGTAACTATACGCTTTTTTACAGGCAATCGCTTAAAATCACGCCAGAGATTAAAAGGCAGAAACTCTTGATTAACAGCCCAAGACAAAATTGCTCTAATATATGCTTGATACTTGTTACACGTTACATTGCTTCTTTTGCAAGATTTTAAATTCAAACGCAACTTTTCCAAGTCTTTACGGTTGAGGCAATCAGCATATTTATCGCGCATAAACTCGCCAAGACCTTCTTTGTGCTTTCCATTTTTATCCTTTGCGATTCTTGTACCAAAAAACGCTCATAAACAAGCAGTCAAAAATTGCTTAGAAGTCATGCATTTTTTTCTGACATTTTTTTCAGTCATGCCAAGCTTAGAAGAGATAGTTTTATCAATAATTCTAATTTTTTCCATATGTTCTTGTCTTTCTTTATGCAACTGCAAAAGTTCTGCTTTTAAATCCTTTATAGAATCATGCATTTTTTTCTCCTATGACACAAAAAAAGCGACTTCCGAAGAAATCGCCTTTTCTAAAATTCAATTTTTTTTACAAAATGCTAAGTTTTTCACCTGCCAAAAGCTTTATAAGTGTGCTTTTGTCTCTGATCAGCTCCGATGAGCTCCCATCGCGAACGTGACAAGCTTAAAAATTCGTATAAAAAATTAAACTATTTATTGTCGCTTTTACGTTTAAGATATATTCCATAGGCACTAAAAAAAATGCCTACAACAATAAAAGTGATCCAGCCTGCATCCATAACTACTCCTTTGTCATGTAAAGACTTACAATAAAGATAGGAATCGCCAAAAGTCCCATAGCATTGCCTTGATATATACCAAGAGCAACACCTGCAACAGCAAGTTTTTCCAAAAAGTCAGCAATCCGTTTCAACTTTACTTTGTCCATACACCCACCTTACAAAAACAATAATCACTTTTTTACAAGCTGTAAAGCTCAATTCAGGGTTAAAAAAGCTCCGACATTTTATCGCAAATCACTTTCACAATAAGCGCCCATGCTGCACAAGCATTCTCACGCGCTTGTTGAAGATGACAAGCACGAATGTCAGGCGTTGAAAGTTCGCAATCTTCACAAAAGACACGACAAGAATATTCATCGTCATTAAACACATTTACATCTAAAGACGCATTGTTACCACAATAACACATTATAGGTTTATTCATAAAACACCTCAAATTTCAAGTGTTTGGTTGTTGTGAACGAATCGGTTTTGATAGGTTTTTTTGAGGGCTACGGAGCTGCCTCGAAGACTCGGCGATCTCCTTCGCCAATTTTGCTACAAGTGAAGTTTTCAAAGAGATTATAAGTATAAAAGTAGATTTTACTACACCTTGCGCTAAAACTTAATTGTTTTGCCGCAGGCCGTGCTTTTGTGCAATTTTGAGCGGCTTGTAAGATTTTTTTTGCTCGCAGGGCAAAAAAGCTTCTTTGACGATGCGAGCAGGAAAAAGATGCCGACAGCAAAAGCGCACAAAAGTAAAAAGTTAAGGAAACTCTGATTAAATAAAAAATTATATGCGTTTGTAAATTAAATCAACATTAAAAAAGCAAATTTTCATTTCATCCTCAGAGAATTGTAATTTTCAATTTGTGGCTATTGCCTTTAGTCAGCTTTTTCTGGGGGAAGGAAAACGCCTAGGCTCTCGATATCCGTAAGGCTCGCAAGCTCACCTAACGGCTACAAGCCCTTCGGGTCGGCCTTTTGCTAGCGCCAAAAAGCGTTTTCCTTCCCCCAGACCCCCATCCTTTCCCAAAACGCGCCAACAACTCATCCCTATCGGGATGAGCTAGTAAAAATTAAGAATGAGGCAAGGCTTTGAAAAATAAGTTTATTTCTACTTTTGCTGAGTTAAGGCAAAAGCTATAAACGTCAACGAAAAAGTGAGCCGTTAGGCGAGGAACGAGCCTTACGGATATCGAGAGCAAAGTGGAAGCTTTTTGGCTTTGGCAAAAGTTCCCCTTCCCCCCTCACAAAAAAATAATTAATCAGTGTATCCTTAACAGCGGTTACTGCAATAATTACTATTAATACACTCAGAATCACGTGTCCCTTCACTCCTCAAGAAAATAATTAATCAGTGTATCCTATAAACTATTAGTGAAAATTACCGATTTTGTAATTTAAATGATTTATAGTAAGTTTTAAGGTTACGTTCGTAACTGTTATGAATTTAGAATAATTGTTGCTTGCGATTTGTGGAGAACTGATTTAGCACAACCTAGCATGTGGGTTGTATTAAAATCTTGCATGCTGAGAAAGCATAATAAAGAGGTTTGTTGTATGAGGTTGAAATTACTAGGAAAAGTTTTGTTTTTTGCCCTATTGCCCATTGTGCTTGGTATTGCAGGGCTCAGCATTATTGCTTCCACCCTTGCCACAAAGGGTTTGTCTGAGGTTACCGACATACAAATGTTGGAGCTTGCCAAAAAACAAGCATCTGAAATGAATAATATCATGAGAAACACTTTGTTTCTTGCGAAAACTATTGCAAAAAATAACAGTTTAGAAAAATTTGTGGCCTTATCCAATGCGCCATCTTCGTCTGAATTTGCCACACTTCAAAAGGCAAACAATAAATTATTAAGTGATCTTGTATCAAAATACAAAGATGTTTCTGTGGCGCTTGTTATAGGAAAAGACGGTAAATCCATTGCCCATGCAAATCCTAGCAGAATAGGGCTTGATTTAAGCTCTTACCCCACATTTCAGGATGCATTAAGGGGCAAGGATTCCATAAACACGCAAAAATCACGCCAAACCGGTAAAATGAGTGCCATAATCGCTACACCCATTAGGAACACAAACTCTCAAGTGGACGCGGTTTTGATGTTCATTTTAGATTTAACCACCATGTCAAAGGGAACCATTAGTGGTGTGAAGGTTTTGCCTTCAACCAACTTGTTTGTTGTTGATTCTGAGGGTATTTTGCTCATGGACGTGAAATATAATGAATTGGCGGGCGAAGACCAACATCAATATGCATATACCAAACCGATGTTGACAGAACGCACAGGCATTACACGCTATACATGGGAAGGTACTGAAAAAATAGTCCACTTTGCAGAACTTCCCATGACAAAATGGATTGTGGCTATTTCTTCCAATGAACAAGATTTTTTTGAAGCGGCCAATAGCGTTACTTTTGGATTAATCATAGCAGGGATTTTAATTGTTCTTGTGGTGGCACTTATAGTGTATTTTGTGGTTAAAAAAGTGGTGGTTGCCGTTTCCAACAGTGCCAATATAGCAACCTATGTGGCGCAAGGAAACCTCTCTCTTACCGCAACACAGGAGAGTCAATTACATAATGCGGTACAACGAGGTGATGAACTATCTACCTTGGCAAAGGCTTTAAATACCATGATACACAACTTGTCTAAAATGGTTTTTGAGTCCGAAGAAAAAAGCAAGGAAGCACAAATTGCGGCAGGTAGGGCAGAGATTGCTTCGCAAGAAGCTGAAAAGTCCGCTCAAGAAGCTGATGAAAAACGAGAAAGCATTCTTCAAGCCGTGGTGCAACTTGAAGGTATTGTAGGTAATATTGCTTCTGCTTCAGAACAGCTTTCATCACAAATTGAACTTTCTACCACTGGAGCCGAAGAACAATCTGCGCGCATGACTGAAACAGCAACGGCCATGGACGAAATGAACAGTACCGTGCTTGAGGTGGCTAGAAATTCGGGAAGCAGTGCTGAACTAGCAGGCAATACTAGAGAAAAAGCCATAGAAGGTGCTAGTATTACAAGTAAGTGCCAAGCGTCTATGACTTTGGTTAAGGATGAGTCTTTAAAGCTACGTCAAAACATGAGCGAACTTGCAAGTCATGCCCAGTCCATCAATGCTATTATGAGCGTTATTTCTGATATTGCCGACCAAACAAACTTACTTGCTCTTAATGCAGCCATTGAAGCAGCTAGAGCTGGTGAGGCAGGACGCGGTTTTGCCGTGGTGGCCGATGAAGTGCGTAAGTTGGCAGAAAAAACCCTTTCCTCCACCACAGATGTGGCCAATGCAATCAATGCCATCCAACAAAGTACAGAAGTTAATGTGCAGCAAGTGGATACGGCTGTGAAGCGCATTGAAGAGGCCACAGTGCTTGCCGTGGAAGGCGGTCAAACCTTGCAGGTTATTTTAAATATGGCAGAAGAAAGTGCCGATGGCATTCGTACCATTGCTACGGCTAGTGAAGAACAGTCTGCCACTTCTGACGAGATTGCTCAATCTATTGTGTCTGTGTCTAATATTGCACAAAGCACGGTTAGTGCCATGAATGAAGCTACTCAAGCCGTGAGTTCTTTGTCTGAGCAGGCGCAACAATTGGCGGAGCTTGTGGAAAGCCTGAAAAATAGCTAGATTGAAGTCTAAGGTAACACTGATTAAATAAAAGGTTATGTGGCTATTGCCTTTAATCAGCTTTTCTTGGGGGAAAACCTTTTGTGAACAA
>CAYJJP010000026.1:0-17003 GCA_964370525.1 uncultured Desulfovibrionaceae bacterium
GCACCGTGCTGATGCTGCGGAGGGCAACCGTGTAAACCCACCCTACATATTTTTTTGCAAAAAAGCAAAATTTTTGTCCCAGTATTCCCAGTGTTCCCAGTATTCCCAGACATGCAATTATTTTTATGCTAATAGCGTCTACATGAACATTTGGACAAAGGAAGAACTCCACTCATTGCTTGCCGACTGGAAGGCAGCCTACAAAGCCGCAGCCACGGGGAAATCATACACCATTGCCGGTCGCTCACTCACTCGTCAAGACCTATCGGAAATCCGGGCGCAGATTGATTATCTTGGGCGTGAACTTCACGCTCTTGAAACCGGGGTATATATGCAAACACGCAAGGCGCTGGTGATACGATGAAAATCAGAGCCCGGAACAAGCTTTCACGAGCAGCAAGAACGCATTGTCATGCAGCGACGCACGGAAGACTTGGTGGCCAACGATTGGGCAGCCAGTTCCGGAATCTCTGCCATTGTGGACAATAGCGTCGGCACGGGACTCACTCCGCAAGCGCAGCCGGTGACAAAAATGCTCGGCATTGACAAACATGCTGCCCGTGAGCTTGCCCGTTCTATGGAATGGATATGGCAACAATGGACACGAGAGGCGCACCTTTCGGACAATTTGCAATTTGACGATCTGCAACATTTGGGCTTGCGTACCATGCTCAAAGCGGGCGAAATGTTGCATGTTCCCGTCATGCTGTCCGAATCCGAACGCATAAGCCAAGGGCGTTTATTTTCTTTATGTATCCAAAATCTCTCGCCGCAAAGGCTGCTCACTCCATCTGACTACCTTGCCGATCCACGTTTCCATGACGGCGTACAACTTTCCCGTTATGGCGTGCCGCAAGGCTATTATATTGCACTTCCACAAGACATGGATGTTGGCGGCGACAGCCTGCTAACAGCATCGGCATCGGCGCCCACGTCCTATGACTGCGCTTACGTTCCGGCAAAAGTAGGACACCGTCCGGGCATTTTCCATCTTTTTAAACATGAAAATGACGAACAAGTGCGCGGCATTTCACCGTTGGCCACGGGCATTCGCTTATTCCGTCATTTGACCGATGCTCTGGATTACGAGCTGTATGCCCAAGTCATAGCGGCAGCCTTTCCCGTGTTCTTTGCTCAAGAGCATCCGCCGGCTACGGCCATGGGAATTGGATCGGGAATGGGAGCAGTCACCGAAAATCAAGGCTCGGAACAAGACCTGTATCAGCCCATCAGCGCCGGCACCATGCTTTACGGTGTGCCGGGTCAAAAGCCACAAATTTTGGAAAGCAAGCGTCCTTCACAAAATTTCATAGGCTTTGTGGAAATCATCATGCGTGCCATGTCTGCCAGCCTTGGCATTCCTTACGAAAGTTTGTCTAAGGATTTCAGCAAGACAAATTACTCCAGCGCACGAGCAGCTTTAAACGAAGCTTGGAAAATGTATTTGTACTATCGCAAATGGTTTGCTCGCCTATATTGCCAGCGCATTTATGAAATGGTCATGGAAGAAGCGTATTTGCGTGGGCTTTTGGTGCTCCCCAAAAATGCCCCGGGCTTTTATGAAGCTCGTAGGCTTTGGTGCGCCACCACATGGGTCGGGCCCGCTCGTGGGTTTGTGGATCCGGTGAAAGAAACTACGGCTACGGTTATGGCATTGGACAACCATTTATTAACTCGCTCCGAAGCGTGGAAAGAGCGTGGTTCTGACTTTGATGAAGGTTTAGAAATCATGCTTGATGAAGCCGAACGTATGCAGCCTTTAAAGGAATTAACTGCTGAAACGTCTGTAAATATACCGGAAAGTCAAACGGATGACGAGCAAGACGAAAATGATACCGACAACCAAAACGACAACGACGGAGAGGATGATGTATAACTTTTGGGCTTTGCCGACTGCCATGGCAGAAAGCGTTTTGCGCACGCTTTTTATGAAGGATGAAGACAAGCCTACCTCTCACTTGTCCGAAGCCCTGTCCATGTCGGCAGCGCATAGGGAGGAAGTGGGTTACAGCGTACAAGCAGGCGTTGCGCTTATTTCCATAAACCTCCCCATCACACGCACAGACCTTGTTTCGTATTGGTCGGGAAAGCGACTGAGCATGGGACAAGACAGCATTCGGCACAGTCTCATGGCAGCCTATGCGGACAATATGGTGAAAAGTATTTTGCTGGTGTTCAATTGTCCCGGCGGCGTGGTGCACGGAACCAAAGAATTAGCCGATTTTATTGCAGGCTCCGCTAAGCCCATCGCCGCTTATGTGGACGGGCTTTGTGCGTCCGCCGCTTTTTGGCTTGCTGCTGCCACGGGAAGGATTTTTTGTCCGCAAACAGGAACGGTAGGCTCTGTGGGCGTTATTCAAATGCATACGGATTTCAGCAAATATTATGAAGATTTTGGCGTAAAATTTACACCTATCACCGCCGGAACTTACAAGGCTGTAGGTACGGATAAAAAACCTCTTTCCAAAGATGATTTAACTTATTTGCAAAATCATCTGTCCGCCATTCATGAAGTTTTTAAAATGGACGTAAAGAACGGACTTAAACTTAAGACTTCAGAAGATTTATGGGGTGAAGCGCAAATTTTCATAGGAAATGAAGCCGTTCAATTGGGTTTGGTTTCAAGCATTGTACAAGATGTACACGAAGCAATACAGATACTTAGCAAGGAGATAGTTATGGATTTTGAAACATTGGCAGCCCAGCATCCGCAATTGCTGGCACAAATTCAACAAAAATCGGTAGAGGAAGCCACCGCTAAATCCAAAGTCGAGCAAGAGCAAGAAGTAAAAGCTCTGCTGGCAGTGGTGAAAGCGTGCGCAGGTGATGAGGTTATACAGGCTATCAATGATACTCTTGAAAAGTGTACGGCTGCCAAACTCTCTAGCGAGCAAATTGTTGCCTTGGCTCCCACCTTAGCTGTAAAAATGGCAGTAAAAAGCACGGAAATACAAGCCGACAGTTCCGAAACAAGTCCGGAACTGTCGGCCATGCAAAATATTTTGAGTGGCTTGCAAACAGCCACACCGGATCCATTAACGGCCGACCCCAAACAAGTCACCAAAACACAAGGAAAGTGCGCTCTTGTGTCCGATGCTGAAAACCGCGCTCAAAAGGAAACAGTGTAAGTTATGGCTCTGAAATATACCAGCGAAGATAAAGGTGCAAGCCTTTCCGATTTACTTGTTTATGAAATCAATCTTTTATACAGCCGTGAAGAAGTGACGCTCTCTAGCGTGACGGCAGATTTACCCATGGGCTCCGTGCTTAAAGCCAATACCGACGGTACGTATTCCGAATTTGCCGCCGCCGAAGGTGAAACAGCCGCCGCCGTACTTATGCTTGCTGTACCCAAAGGTGGTACGGAAGGACTCATCTTTGCGCGTGGCGTGGTCTTGAATGCGTCACTCTTGGCATGGAAAAGCGGCATGACTGATGCCAATAAGCAAAAGGCTGTGGCATCGTTAAAAGCTGCAACAATTATTATACGTTAAACACTGCAACATCATTGTAAAATAAGGAAAATTAGTATGTCTATGTATAATACCGCTCCCTTTGACGTGGCTGAAATGACCGATTCCATCAACAAATTACCGCTCATGCCCATGCGCTTGACAAAACTTTTTACGCAAAAATCCGTGCGCACCACCACTGTGGCGCTGGATATCAAAAAAGGTCGCATTACGCTTGTGGAAGATCAAGACCGTTCAGCACCGGCGCAAAGTCTTGCGGGCAAAGGCGATAAGCGCAGCTTGAAAACCATTGAAACTGCGCATTTGCCACAGTCGGACAATATCCGCCCGGAAGATGTGCAGGACGTGCGTGCTTTTGGTAGCAATGAGCCTTTGCCCATGGTTACGGCGGTTAATGATAAACTTGCCATTATCAAGAATAATATCGCCATGACCAAGGAAATTCACAGGCTTGGCGCCGTGAAAGGTGTGGTTATGGATGCTGACGGTGAGACTGAAATCCTAGACCTTTTCGATCTTTTCGGAGCTACGAAGGTTGCGCAAACTTTGACATTTCCCACAACGCTTAAAGTCAATGAAGATCCCATTCTTGCCGGTGTCATGAAAGCCAAGCGCAGCGTGGAGGCCGGCATGGGCGGCGTACCTTATCAGCGCATTGAAGCCATCGTCGGCGCCAACTTTTATGACAAACTCACCGGCAATCAACTGGTGCGTGATGCCTATCGCTTGTGGGCGGCAAACTTGGCAAGTTTCGGCGACAATGATTACCGCAAGCGTGGCTTTACCTATGGCGGCGTCACTTGGTATGAAGCTTCCGAAACCGTGGGCGGCCTAACCCTTGTGGACAGCGACAAAGCGCATGTCTATCCCGTTGGCGCCGGAATTTTTACCGAATACATGGCCCCGGCTAACTGGATGAGCACGGTGAATACCTATGGCAAACCCTATTATGCGCAAATGCAAACGCTTGATAATGACCGTGGGTACTACGTGGAAGGACAGGCTAATCCATTAAATATATGCAATTTCCCGGAAGCGCTCGTTGAGATAACGGCGGCATAAAGGAAACGTATGTCTTTCAAAGAACAATTACAAACCGATGCCGCCATTTTTTTCAATGTGGACGAGTTTGCCGAGGAGCAAGAACTTGGTTTTGCCCAAGATGACGGGACGTATTTAACGGTGAAAGTACCTGTGCTTACGGAAGATACCGAAACAACGTACACGCATAACTTTGCGCCGGAACTTGGCATCAGACATGAAAAAATTCATGTGCCCACTGCTCATTTGCCGGAAAATGTCAGCATCAATGTAACTGTTTTGTGGAAAGGCGAAACATGGTCGGTGAACAAGTGCGTTGAAAATAATGGTGTGACTTTGCTGGAACTTATGGTGTTGTGATGAGTGTAAGCATAAACACAAATAAAGGTATAGGTGTTAAAATCACTGGTGTACATGCAGTGAGAGAAATATCTGCTCGTTATAATCTTTTACCTCAAGAAGTAAAAAAAGCATCAGCACGAGCCATCAACAGAACTTTGCGCTCTGTGCGCACGCTGGGCGCACGCATAGCACGAGAAGCCTATACTGCGCCCACTCGTGAACTCACCAAAAGGATTGTGATCAAAAATGCAAAAGCCAATGATAATGTGGGGCAAATAAGTTTTGCCGGTACCAAGGGCGTACCATTACATTTGTTTTTGCCAAATCCAAAAGTCAAGCCGGATTGGAAAGGGGTAAGTCCTCTTGATCGTAAACCAAAAGCCGGTGTTTCTACGAAAATTAAAAAAACAGGACAACGTAAAGTAAAGTTTGGTCCTGATGGACAAAAGCCTTTTTGGGTAGACAAAAATAAAGCACGTGGGCTTTTTTATCGTTTTGGCAAGGAGAGAAATGAGATTAAACCACTCTTTGGTCCCTCACCGGTGCAAGCGCTCATGAATGATGACGCACAAAAACGTCTTTATGAACAGGCAGATACTACGTTTAACACACGCTTGCAGCATGAAGTAAAGCGTATTGCGGAAAAAATGAAATGATACAGTACACTAATAGTTTTGATATTTGCCAAGTGCTTGCTAAAGGGATGCAAAAAAATGGATCTTTCCAAGATTTTGCCCAGCATTATTACGGTAGAAACTGGACTGTGGAAGTGGACTTTGATCGCTTACGCCAAGATTGGAAGAAAATTGCGCCATTTGCAGTGATTTTACCGCAAAGTGAAAAGGTAGAAAGTACCGGATTAAGCACTTACGGCGTTGGGGTATTGCTTGGGGTGGTTGATGGCACGATGAATGATGATCTTGTCCGCCACATGCAAGGGCTTGAGTTCCTTTCTACCTTGGCAGTGCCGGCTCTGTTCAGCGGTGTGGGGAAAACGACGGACAGTATCAGCGGCTTGAACTTCACCGACTTTGAGTGCGAATATGATCAAGAATCCTTTCCGCTTATTTATTGTAATATTGCGCTTACTTTAACTATGTCTACCGCCATCGGTAGAAGGAGAATATAATGTCATTATTTAATCAAGTTACCGGCGGTAATTGTCGGCTTGCCATGTACCGAGAAACGGCACCGGGAATTATTGACGAGAGTGATGACGGCGTTGTTTTATCCATGCTGTCGGAAACCACGTCCGTAAGTCCCAGCAAGCAAAATTCCGCCATCATTTCCGGCAAGCGTGGTGCCGGTAAGCCTTTTGAAGGCAATCCGGAATACAGCGGCGGTGTGAAGCTTGCGTCCTACGCTCCCCTTCTGGGGCATGTGCTCAGGGCTTTGTGCGGCGCACCGGTGACGACCATGGAAACGGACATTGAGCTTGACGGAGCTGTGACTGATGAAGGTGACGGTTATGTGGGTTTGCCGTGCATGGGCAATGCCTTTGTACAGGATACCGTCATCACGGTGGAGGGTACAACCAATTATGACGGTACGTACCGTGTGGAATATGGTACGGAAAATACCAAAATTGTTATTAAATCTTTTTACAAAGCCGAAACTCTTGCTATGGCCACCGCCAAACGAGGGCGCACAAGTGAGGCTTTTTACAAGCATGAATTTAAGCTGCCCATGAAGCAACCCACGGTGAGCATTGAAAAATATCTGGATTTTGATTCCGGTGCTGCCGAAAATCCTTATGTGCTCTTTTCTTTTTGCAAGGTAAACGGCATTGCTTTTTCCTTTGGCGGCGGCGATGAAGTGAGCTTTGACATTGATTTTAGCGTGGGTTCCGGTGAGTACAAGCCAGCTCCCGTTAAAAGTACGGAACCGGATTTGCTGCCGGCCTTGCCCTTTATGGATAAGGAATTTGCTTTGTGGATTGATGGCGAGCGTGTGGGCGATATTCAAAGCGGCAGCGTGGATATGCAATTTGGCATTGAGGCCGGAATGGCTGTGGGGGATATGGGCAAACGTACTCGTCAGCCGGAGGGCGATCCGGTGTGCACGGCCACGCTTACGGCTTTTTTGGAGCATGACGAGTATACAAATCTTGCGCAAAATGCCACCACCGTTCCCTTTTCCCTTTCTTGCTCCGGTGCGCAAGGTGAAGAATTTCGGGTGAACTTTCCCGAAAGCGAGCTCAATGCTTCCGGAGTGCAGATATCCGGCAAGACGGGGTTAACGCAGGAAATCACCGTGACCTCTTTTGTGGATCAGGGTGATGCGGCGGTGACGTATACGCTTGTCAACCGTGTAGCCTCTTACGCCTAATAGTTCGCTGAAAATGGGCAACCTGCTTCGTCAGACTTGTTTTTTTCTACGGTTACGTATGTTTTCTGGATACGCTCCCTTCGCAAAAAACTGCGTCTTCCTCGCATCTTACCCATTTTGAGCGAACTATGCAAAAACCACATACTTCATAAACAATTAACCCTATAAAAAGCAAAAAAGGACAGTAAATATGAAATATCAAGCAAAAAAACTTGTTAGCGGTCGTGAAGTACATATTCGCCCTCTTTCTTGGAAAGAATTCTGGAATTTCAGCCTTGAGGGCGCAAATATTGCGGAAAACAAAGAAGCTACATCCACAGAATTATTGCAAACACATCGTTTGCGCCGAGAAAAAGAGCTCAAAGCCTGTGTGGAACGCTGGCCGGATTTGGTAGACGAGCTTACTTTGCCTGAAGTCTTAGAGATTGAAAGCCTCATTGCCGAGATTTCTAAAGCTCCGGTACGAGAGGGAAACTCCTAAGCTACCGTCGCTATTACAGCGGCGGCGGTAAGGCAAAGCATTGCGATGCTTGTCGCAAACATGCCAAGAAGAAAAGGAAAAAGCTTGAGTGCGGCAGTTGCGAAAATATGCCGCCCGTGCTTTTGCCGGAAAATTTTGAGACATGGAAAATATGGTGCTTGGTGCAGACACAGTGGCGAGTGGGTATGTGCTTGGTGGGTCTTGATTATAAAGCTTTGAAAATGGTGGCAAAAATTCACAGTATTAAACTGACCAAAGAATTATTTTCCGACATTCAGGCACTTGAAATGGACACGCTTTTAGAGCAGCAAGAAAAAAGCAAGAGGATGAAATGAGTAAAAACACGCAATTTCAAATGATTATCTCTGCGCAAGATAAGGCCTCACCTGCTTTTAATAAGGTTGCGCAAAGCAGCCGCAAGCTTGGCGGTGAGCTTGGCGCACTTGATAAGCTTTTTTCTGATATTGGCTCGGGATTTTCGGCTTCCGATATTGCAGCAAGCCTTGGCGGTGTTTTGGGCGGCGTTTCCTTGGCATCCAGCATACAGGAATTTTCTGCTTTCCAAAAAGCATTGTGGGAAACTACCAAAGTTACAAGCGAAAGCACGGAATCCATACGCCAAAAAATCTTGGCATTACCGGCAGAGTTGGGATCAGCTACGGATTTGACCATGGGTTACTATCAGGTGATGTCTGCCGGTATTACCGATGCGACAAAAGCACTTGATACATTAGTTGTTGCCTCTAAGACTGCTAAGACATCAGGCGTTGAACAAAGTGTTGCCGTGAACGCTCTTGCCAAGGTCATGAATGCTTATGGCAGCGAAATTGAAGATGCTTCCGTAGCTGCCAATATGTTTTTTGGCATTGAAAAACTTGGTATGACCAATGTGCGAGAGCTTGCGCCGCTCATGGGTGATATGGCAGGCATAGCCAAGAGTTTAGGCATAGAATATTATGAGCTTGCTGGTTCTATGGCGCTTATTACACAGACTTCTGGCTCTGCCAGTGAGTCGGCAACCCGTCTACGCTCGCTCATGTCGGAACTTGGGAAACCAGCAGAAAATCTGCAAGAAGTTTTTGATGCTGTAGGGATAAAATCTGCTCAAAGCGTCATTGAATTAGAGGGATTTGCTGGGCTTTTACGCAAGATTGAAGAAGGTGCTCAAAAATCAGGGCAATCTTTAGCTGAAGCTTTTGGGTCACAAGAAGCCTATCAGGGTTTTATAAAACTTCAAAAAGACAATTTTTCCTTTGTTCAAGATTATTCAAGGGAAATTCAAAACACTACCGATGCTCTAGATAAAGCTGTTGCTGGTTATAGCAAAACCCTTGCCGGGCAATATGAGACATTGCAAAGTAATTTGAGCAATTTAAGTATTCGAGCCGGTGAGTCTTTTGGCGGCATCACAGGAACAGCTTTAAGCGGTCTTAACTCCGGACTTTCGCTGTTAACAGAAAATTATAAAACCGTAAACGACAGTGTTGTTATTTTTGGCGGTGCGCTGACGGCTTTAGTGGCCACGAAAAAGCTTGCCAGTTTACAAATTGGCACGCTTGGTGCGCAGTATTCTAAATTTGGCGGCATGGCCATGCAGACTGCCAGCACCATGACTAGAATCGGCGCACTTGCCAAAGGTGCCGGTGCAAGCCTTTTGTCTGCTTTCGGCGGCCCCGTGGGTGTTGCCGTAACAGCCTTAAGTGCCGGCATGCTCTATCTTGCCACGAGAGAGGGCGAAGCGGAAAAGGCTGCACGCTTGCTTGCGGAGGCACAAAAAAGTGTAAAAGTAGCTTTAGATGAAAGTGCAGCAAATGCAAAAAAATTTGCAGGTGAACTTGACCGTGTTGCTAAGCTAGAATTGAAATTAGCAGAACAAAAAGCCACCGATGCTTTGACCGCTCAATTAAAAGAATTGAGTAAGGAACTCAAGACTGTAGTCTTAGATCATCAAGATTGGCTGCAAATTGGTGAAAATGAGATTTCACAAAATAAGGCAAAAGCTGCTGAAATGCAGTTGTACGCTGATACTGTACATGAGTTAACAAAAGAGCTCAAAGACGGCATTATTACAGGAGAAGAATACAAAAAGGCAATAGTTTTGTTTAGTGAACAGTTGGCAAGAGGTGGGCAAAATGCTCAAGAGTTTGGTGCAAGCCTTGAAAATATGTTTGGAGCTGGTTTTTTTTCGCGCATAGTACAAGCTACTGAAAGTTTTTGGGCATTAGCAACTGCCAAAAATGCGGCGTCAAGTGATTTTATCGGCCCCATAAGGCCACCGAATTTGACTAAACAGGGAGATAATACGCCAAAACCCCCAGCATATACCCCACCTGCCGGCAGTAGCTCCGGTGCCTCCGATGCCAAGCGCAAAGCCGAGGAAACCAAGCGCACCCTTGAGCAATTAAACAACGAAATTGCCAAGCTCACCATGAACGATGCGCAGTA
Source organism: uncultured Desulfovibrionaceae bacterium (assembly GCA_964370525.1). Taxonomy (GTDB): domain Bacteria; phylum Desulfobacterota; class Desulfovibrionia; order Desulfovibrionales; family Desulfovibrionaceae; genus CAYJAD01. The sequence goes on from CAYJJP010000026.1 coordinate 10,111, forward strand.
TCAGGAATTTGAGCTGACAAAGAAAATTGACGACCTTAAAACCAAGCTTGGTGAAGCTCATCCCAAGATTTTAGAATTTGCCGCCGCTCAGCGTGCAGCATGGGGCAAGGAAGCAGCGGAAGAAGCCAAAAATAAAGCACAGGAAAATCTTGATACGCAAATCGGCTTTTACGATAAACTCATCGACCTTGGCGGTAATTATGTCGGTATGCTTGATTTGCAAAACAAATCCATTTCTCAACAAATTGAGCTTTGGCGAGAAGCCGGAATTCCTGAACATTACCTTAATCAGATGCAATATTTATCAACGCTTGAAATCCGCACGGACTGGGTGGCAGGCGTTGAGCGTGGTTTTTTGTCATTGCAAAAAAGTGCTTCGGATTATGCCGCAACTTTTGAAGGCGGTATTACCTCTGCCGCCTCTTCTTCTGCGTCGGCTTTTAATGATTTTGCTCGTAGTGGTGCGAGAGATTGGAATGGCTTGTTGAATAATATGTTGTCGAGTTGGTTGGATATGGCAATGCAAATGGCATCAACCCAACTTTTTAACATGATTTTTGGCGGGATAGGCAGCATGTTTAGCTTTGGTGGCGGTGGGAGTACATTAAGCAGTGTTGCCGGTGGTATAGCCTCAAAAGCTAGTTCGATTGTGAGTTTTTTTCATGATGGTGGAGTAGCAGGTGGAATACCTACATTTACAAGGGCAGTACCTATATCTACATTTGATAATGCTCCACGATTTCATGATGGTGGCGTTGCAGGTGATGAAGTTCCTGCCATATTGAAAAAAGGTGAATTGATATTGACACCGCAGCAGGCAGGTATGCTTGCGCCTATTTCTGCCATGGGCAGTCAAGTAATCGCAGTAAAGCCCATAATAAATATACATAATAACAGCAAAGAAGAGGTTACAACGCAGTCAAGAACTGACAATATGGGTAATCCTGTCATCGATGTAATGATAGGCAATATGGCAGCTAAGCAAATTTTTGCAACACCGGGAAGCCAGGCAAATCGCATGTTGCGACAGGCTACCGGACAAACCGGAGTTAATAAACGGTAATTATTATGGCAGCTCCCATTTGGCCTCCGGCCTTACCGCAAAAAGCTTGGAGAGATAATTTCAGTGAAGATATTATGGATCCACGTTTGGTTTATGACATGGACAAAGGTCATAAAACTAGAACGACAGGGCATTTATTTCCCGATGAAGTCACCGTTACCTATGTTTTGGATAATGCTGAATATGATATTCTAACAGAATTTGTGAAAAACACTTTAGGCTATGGAGTAAAAGCTTTTGATTATCCACATCCTTTACAGCAAGGGGCTTATATTCGTGCCGAATTCAAGAAAACAGGCGAGTCCCTTCTAAAAAGAAATTATTACGGCAATACTTTACACTGGCAAGTACAATTTACATTGAGGTTATATCCATATGCCCCTATCGCCTAGAATGACGCAAGAGGTGCTCAAAGCGCGTTCAGAAGAAACAGAATGTTTGCTTATTACTATTAAGCATGATTCTTGGAGTGATGACGTGCGTCTTTGTACCGTAGCGCACGAGTTTTTATACGAAGATGAAGAGACTCACATTCCCGTCATGGGCATTGTAAGTAGAGGGAAACAATACATTTATGTAGGCGTCAATGCCATCTTACCTACAAGCCAAGATGAAGCCGCCCCCGAAGCACGGTTTTCTTTTTCGCATGTGGGGCGCGAAGTTGGTGCAAAGCTAAAAATGGTTGATGACAATTATCCGCTTGTAACCATAGAACTTATAGCCGTTAGTGAGCCTGATTTTGTGGAAATGGAATATCCGGAAATGAAGCTGAATACGGCATCTTGGGATAAGACGAGCGGAGAAGTAACGCTCATCCATGATGTGGCGGCCAATGAACCTTGCCCTCCGCATCGCTTTGTGAAGTCCACATTCCCGAACCTTTTTTATCAAGAGTAAGCAATGCAATACGATTTTTCCAAATATGTAGGCATTCCTTTTGAAAGTCACGGGCGCAATATTGACGGTATGGACTGCCTCGGCTTGGTTATCCATGTGTATGCCATGGAATTACGCCTAGCCTTGCCCGATTGCGAAGCCGGATACGATGACGCTTATGCACGGGGGCAGGTGCAAAAATGCGTTGATGGACACGATATTGTCGACTGGTGTTTTAATGCTACGGATTTACCTAGAGAGATTTTTGACGTTCTCGTTTTTCGTGTTGGCGGCCTTGAAACGCATGTGGCCTTATACATAAGTAATGGCGCAATGCTCCATCTTATGCATGGAAGCCACAGTATTATTGAGCGCATAGACAGCTCAAAATGGAAGAACCGTTTAACGAAGGTTTACCGCCATGTTACAAGAAAGTAATTTGTACCGTGTAACAAAACGCCCGTGGACAAAGAATGTCCCGACGCATGACCGACAAATTGGGGTGGTCGAAGGTCAAAATCTTGAGGATATAGTCGCCGAAGCACTGCGCACCATGCGTGAAAATGGGGAATACACACGCACGCAAGCAAGGCAGCTCTTGCGCTATGCAAGGGTATGGGTGGACGGTATCCCCATTCGCAACCGTAAAGACTGGGTGCATATTTTTCCCAAGCGTGGCGCACATATCCACATTTACGAAGGAGTCAAAGGCGGAGGAGGTGGTGGCGGTGGAAAATCCATCATCCCCATTATCGGCATGATTGTCTTGTCGGTTATTGCTCCATGGGCTGGCGGCGTTATTGCCGGAGCTATGGGCTTTGCTACCACGGGTATTGTCGCCGGTGTCATCGGACTTGGGCTGACGGTTGCCGGTACTTACGCCTTAAATGCCTTATTTCCGCAAGCTCAACCCAAGCTTGGCAAGATCGGCATTACTGACGTGGGTAGTCAAAGCCAAGCCTATGCTATTTCAGGAACACAAAATAGCGCAAATCCTGAAGGTTATATTCCTGTTGTTTTTGGTAAACACCGCTTCACCCCGCCGCTGGGAGCTAAGTCGTGGACTGTGTGGGAAGGTGATAAACAGTATTTCCATATGCTTGTGGTGTGGGGACAAGCTGATTTAGAAGTTTCTGATTTCCGAATAGAGCAAACTCCTTTAGATGATTTTAATCACGTTGAACATTACCACCATGTAACAACTGGTGATAATCTGAAGCTTTTTGCTAAAACGTATAATGAGAATTCCGTAGGTGCGGAATTATCACAAACTGTAGGTTGGGTTACTCGCACCGTCGGAGAAGCGGAAGACATCAGTATAGATATACAATTTCAACAACTATTTAGTGTTAATAGCGGTAATGGAGCCGTTGGTGAACAGTCTGTAACTTTTGAAATTCAATATAAAGCAAAAAACACAAATGTTTGGAATAGTTTTAGCAGTGGTGAAGTAATTGCAAGCAATGACGATCGTGACCTTAGAGTGTTTAATTACCGTATAAATGATTTACCTAAAAATACTTACGAAGTGCGCATACGACGTGTTAGTGAGGACACAGACAGTCAATATATATATGATAAAGCCACATGGGCGGTGATGCGTGCTATTAATAATGTACCTGCATTTTCGAGCACAGTACCGATTCTAATCTCAGAATTACGCATACAAGCAAGTGAACAATTATCCGGATATGTTTCGCAATTTAATGGAATAGCAGAAAGTAAGTGTCGTGATTATATAGAAAATGGTAAATGGGAATATAGGAAAACGCAAAATCCATCTAGTTTAGCGCTTTATGCGTTAACATCTCCGCACTGTCTTATAAAGCCCTTCGATGATAAAAAAATAGATTTTCCAAGCTTCCAAGAATTCCATACCTTTTGTAAAAATAAAAAATACACTTTTAATTTTATTGCTGATACAGAGACTACGCTTTGGGAAAGGCTTGTGCAAATTCTGAGCATCGGACGTGGTGCACCTACTACCGATATTGACGGAAAATGGGGTGTTATCATTGACCGTAACGGTAAACAAGTTAAGCAGCTTTTTACACCTCGCAACTCTTGGGGGATGAAATACAATCGTACTTTTGCGAATATGCCACATGCCTTGCGTGTAACATTTGTTGATGCAGAAAATGGATACACACAGCAAGAACAATATGTGTGCTGGGACGGATATACTGTAGATACTGCTGCAGAACCACACAAGAAAAAAGCTACTGACATTTGGCCATATGATTATCCTGGTGTTGTTACATGGGGACATTTGCATCCACTCGCAAGACGACATTTGGCAAAATTGCGCCATCGTCAGCATTCTTTGAGTACCAGCACAGATTGGGAGTGGCTAGCTGTACGGCGTGGGGATCTCGTAGCTGTTTCCAGTGACAGTCTTATGAACACTTTTGGTAATGCTTATATTCAAGCGCTCATCTATGATGTTGATGGGCAAGAAATCATCGTAGGTGACCCAGATAATATACCCAAAGATGAAGAAGGTAACTTCTTAATTCCTGTAGGTTTACAACTTGATGACACTGTTGTTTTCTCTGAGCCTGCTCCGGCACGGTACGGCATTGCCATTCGAGACGAATACGGACGTGTGAGCGGCAAGGCAGACTATGAGCTTGTAGCTGAATATGGAGAGGAAGAACATCAAGATTTATATTTTAAGTACCCGTTACATGCAGCCAATGTCCCTAATATCGGAGATTTGTGTGCAGTCTCATTGCTTGGGGAAGAGTATGAAGAATTTCTTTTTGCATCAGCCACTCCAGGCGAGCGTGCCACTTGTGAAATGTCTCTTATCCCATATGCAGCAAATGAATTGGATGCCGCTGAAAATGGGCCTATTCCGGAATTTAAACCGCCTGTAATTTTAGATGTGGTTGGGGGTGCACGATTACCTACTCCGATTATAATCAATATAAAAAGTGATGAAGATGTGCTTGTGCGTACTGCTATGGGTACAAGTCCCACCATAAAAGCTTGGGCAAAAATACCTGCCAGTGAGAAAGATATTAGCAAAGTCGTCTATCAAATATCGGCTAAAAAAGAGGGCATGACTTACGCAAAAACAGCTATAGGTCAGCAAAATCAATCTTTTGTTAGTATTTCTGATGTTGAAGAAAAATCCGTTTATAGCATAAGGGTACGTGCCATTGACTCTTATTCCGGTATTTCATCCGACTGGTCAGCTGCGGTTATACATAAAGTGATAGGTCGTACAACTCCACCTCCACCGCCGAGCGCTGTTCTTATGGACGGAACAGTGATTCATATAGAACAGCAACAAAAGCCATTAGATTTTGTAGGGCACGTCGTAACAGTAGGTATGGATGAAACAGATGTTATAAGCATGGGAAAGGTAGTTACTAATCCATACACAGCTGAAGGGAGATTCGACCTTGCATCCTATATAGGAAGAGCACGAAAAATATATGTGCAAGCCATTGACGAACTTGGACTTACGAGTACACCCGTATTCATATTACTGAATATTGGAGATATTGCGCCAGAAAACATCTTATTCCAAATTTCTGAACAAGAAAGAGATTGGAGTGGAGAGGTAATAAACGGTTTTGAACAATTTGCTGATTTGTATGCAAAAACCCAAGGGACATACTATGAACAAGACGATTCGCTTCCCATGTACTCTCAAAATGATTCTTTTCCAAGATACGCCATAGATGATGGATTGGTAATGCAATACAGCTACACCATAAGAATACTCGACGCATATCTTGGCGGAAAGTTGAAAGTAATTCCTGAACTTATTTCAGGAAGAATAACAAATTTTGAATACCGCTTCTTGCAATCACCTCCTAGGTATCCACAAGAAAATTCATTATCTATGTATCGACAAAGGTCTGGAGATGTTTTCTATCCACAAGTGATACGAACGGAGTGGCAATTCTTACCAGACGCCTATCTTGTAAGTGAACTGGGAATTATGGAAATACGAGTCACTACAGCAACGAATCCGCAATGCATTATAGGTGATATTAAGACTATTATAGACGTAGAAGATAAGACGCTACACATTAACGACATGCAGGTTCTTTCTGACGGTACATCGAGAATACCTGTTCCACACGGATATTTTAGAGGGATTACTAATGTTCAAATAACACAACAATATGTCGAGGGCAGCGAGGCGGTTACTACCGAATATGTTAAGGGGTCCGAGATTAAAGACTCTAATTACGTCGTAGAAGGACAACTCATCTATGCCTTAGATAATAATAAACAAAGAACTTCGGCGAATGTGGATTTATATATACTTGGATATTAAATACAGAAAGGAGGTGTTGCATGGGAGCACTAAGACCAATAGAAACTTATAATAATATAGGAACGCAAGGCGGGACTACAAACCCCGATACAGGTACGGCACTTGCGCTCGATAGGGCAAACCAGCAAGTCATGTTTGACCAATCTGGAATGTGGGCAGTGCAAAATGTCAGCATTCTTGATGGACAGATAACGCCTACAGGAGCGGATTGTATTGTTGATACAGAAGGGGCTGCAAACGCTGACGACTTGCTCATTATCAACATACAACGGACTAACGAAGATGTGTTGCATCAAGGGATGAAACTATACATTCGTGCCGCGGACGCTGGGCGCAAAATAACTGTAAAGCATACGGACAACATAAATGGAATTCATACTATTACGGGGGAAAATATAGAGTTGTCGCCTCATTGGTGGCTGGAATTGCAGTTAGTCGGAACGTTTTGGTTGGAGCGGCAAAACGTAAATGTCACATCAGCCATGGCAGAAGCAGTAAATATTGCGAACGCGGCTAAATCTCTCGCTGAAAGTAAGATGGCTAACTTCTATGTAAAGGACGGCGACGGCACTGCAGTACTAATGAACAGCGGTAAATACATCAAGTTTACTGAAGGTACTAATGTTGACATTAACTTTACAGACACCTCAAGTGGCA
>CAYJJP010000027.1:0-16592 GCA_964370525.1 uncultured Desulfovibrionaceae bacterium
GAGATGCCTTGACGTGCGAGGAAAGCTTTAACAGCGTTAGCGCGACGTTGGGAAAGACGCTTGTTGTAAGCGTTAGAACCGATGTAGTCAGTCCAGCCTTCAAGTACTACACGCTTGCTAGGATAGCCTTTGATGATTGCAGCAGCAGCCATCAAGGTGTTTTGAGCATTGGCGTCAAGTACAGCAGAGTTGAATGCGAAGTTTACGCCGCGAAGTACAAGAACTTCTTCTTGCTCGGAGCAGAATACGTTACGTACAAATTCAGCAACTTCTTTATCGCATGTAGCAAGAGTTGCACCGTTAGCAACGATTGTTGCTGGGTTAAGAGCAGCAATTTGTTGGATAACAGCTTTTTCTTCTAAAGTTTGTGCAAAAGAAATAACATGCACAACTACGCCTTGTTGAGTAGCATAAATGTTGCGAACAACTTCAACTACGTCCATGCCGCGGTTGTTGCCACCGTCGGTAACAAGGATGATACCAGCATTGCGTGGCAAGCTGGAGATCCATGGTTGATAACCCATAAGGTCGTCGCCCATAGGAGTTAAACGACCAAAGATTTTGTGGTCGCTAGAAAGTTCTTCAATGGCAGCAGCCATAACAGCGCGGTCCCAAGGACCGGTTTCGAGAATTGTTTCGGAAGGAGCAACAGTGTGCAATCCACCAACATAATCAAGAGCAGGGATAAGAGCGTTCACACGTTGAAGTGCAACTTTAGCCACATCAAGTTTAGGGCTGCCGTTCACAATGTGAGTCATGAGCATTGAACCGGAATAATCAACGGTGAAATCAAAGCTGTTAATTTTTTTGCCACAAACCATTCTTGCGTCTGCAAAGCTAGGCAAAGCCATAACAAAAAGCAAAAGCACCATAACATTACGTAAAAACAACATAAAACCTCCTTGTGTTGTAATACAGTATTTTTTTTGGGAACCTTCTGACGCCCATTTCGACGTCATCCAAAAAAAACTTATGGCAATTTTGTAAAAATAGCAATATATTTTTTTGACAGTTTTTAGAAAAAGTTTATATTTTTTTCATAAGGATTTAAAATTTTGTACTTTTTATATTTTCATAAAGTCAATCCCAGCGGAAATATGACTATCCTTTTGGAGGATAAAAATTTTTCCCGCGCTCAAAAATGTGTATTGGCTAAAGAGGCTCTGCGTCTTGAGCATCTTCATGGCGAGCAATTGGGATTTATAAACACGCAAAATGGAACATTGGATATGGCCGGTGGTGAGTTCTGCATTAACGCGACGCGCGCACTCGGTCTTGTTATGGCATTGAACGCAGGTTTTAATCATAACCATTCAAATTGGCAGGCTATGCTTACGGTGAGTGGAGCAAGTTCGCCCATTGCGCTTGACATTACCCACTCTAGTTCTATATCAAAGAGCTATGACGTTGTTGCGCATCTTCCCTTCAGCACATCTCAGCGTATGGACACTATGGCAAATGGCCTTGTGCTTGTACACATGGAAGGAATTAAACATTTACTTATCAATGCGCAGCTCTATCCATTCTCCAAAGATAATTGGCAAACAGCAGTAGAAAAAATACGGTATGATTTAGGACTTGAGCACGAACCGGCTTTGGGTTTCATTTGGTGGAGCTTTGCGGAAAGCGAGCCTGGGTGTGAGTCAACAAATAGTACAAACATGAAAGTGCTCAGGATAGATCCGGTAGTTCGCATTGCGGCTCCATTTACTGAGTGCTATGAAAACGCTTGTGGTTCAGGTTCGGTGGCCATAGCTCTTTGGCTGTACGAGCAGAGTGGAGAAAATAGTTTTTTTATTGAGCAACCGGGGGGATATTTAACGGTAAGCATTTCGAAAGACGAAGAATTTATCGTGAGCGTTGGCGGCCCGGTTTCCTTGGTGGCAAAGGGAGAAGCTTTTTTTGATGAATTTTAAGGGAGTATCATTTTAGTAAAATCTTGGGAGTAGCAAATGTCGCGTAATATTGTGTATTTTGACAGACAAGACCATGAATTACTAGCCTTTATAAATAAAATTCTTATTAAGCAAAATAGCGAAAGTGCAAGCAACAATGCCGCTGAGGGCATGCTTAATGTTAACTTGCACCCTCACGGTATTAAAACACTCGTTCTTTCACGCGAAATGCTGGTAGCCAATGCCATGATTAGGCTTTTGGGGAGCACGACAGGCGGTGACAGTGATTATCGCTTGCAAGCGTTACGCACCCTCTATGATGAAGTTTTGCACAGTGCCAAAACGGATTTCAGGCGTAATACCGCCAGAGTTTTGATGGAAATAATGAAGGCGCTGGTGCGTGCTCATGGTGACACTCGCAAACAGCTTTATTTAGCCAGTGATTTTCGCAGGGCTTCACATGGCAAGCCTCATACCATTCGCAAATTACTCGAAGATTATGGCCTTGTGGAAATGCCGGAAGATTGGAGTCAGCTTGCTTTTGACCATCATGTACATGACTCCAATACCAAGGGACGCAAAAGCCCGACGCACCTGATAATGGACGCGTGGATTAAGGGAATACGCTATCTAACTATTATTTACTATAATTATATTAATAGGGCAGCAGCAGCTGAGGTGCTTGAGGCCGCCGCCATCATTGGTATGAATGTGCGCATCGGTATTGAGTTTTCTCTACCTTTTGGTCGCAAGCATATCCAATTTATATGGTCGCCGAGTTTTGAAGGTAACGTCACTAAGTTTCTGGAGTTTCTTGACGAAGCTCCCGTAAGGCATCTTATGGAGCTTGGCCAAAAAGCTTCAAAGTGGCGACAAATGGGTGTTTTTGCAGTATTCAATGCATGGAATGAAAACCATGCCCATAGCTTTGCAGAAAGCATAGGCGTAGCTCGTGAAAAAATTCCTCTTTTAAATGTTTCTGATTTTGAAACATTTGTCGGTTGTGGGCAAGTTTCGCATACGCATTTGGCGGATTTTATTTATCGACAAGTCAAAGATATTGCTCATGAGCGGCGCAAGGAATTGCTTGGAGAAGCAGAAAGTCTTAACGCAGATGAGCAGATCGACGAGTTAAAAAAATTACAAAATCAAAAAGATATCTTAGATAGATTGAACGAAGAATATATTTATGATGCCTATGTGAGCCGGCAAGCCAATTTTACCTTGGAACGAGAGCTCATGCACAGGGAAGATGCCTGCAAGCCGGATCTTCTGCGCTTAACGCCGCTCTCGCTCTTGGATTGGATTACTTCCTTGCAATCGTCGAGTTTTATCACTTTAAATATAGCTGATTTAACTTGCGAAGGTGTGCTGACGGTTTTGTGGCAATGCCAAGGTTTGATAACACATTTAGATATATTTAACTTGCGTGATTGGAAAGCAGGGCGCTTTCAGGAGATGGAAAAAATCAATAGCTTGCAGCAAGCGCTCAATGCCGGCTCCATCCCTCGTCTGAAAAGTATAGTGCTTAATTTGCTCAAAGCTCGTGAAGCCTTGCCCGAGCACATGATTACAAACCCTGAATTTCATAATAAACGCTTGGAAGTCTTGCGAGAAGTGCTTTATAATATAACCACATTACGCAATTATTACAGTAGCTCCAGCTTGCGCACTCGCATGGGTACCAACACAACGGATCGTGCAAGAGCAAGTAGTTTAATGGGCTTAGTTTTTCCCGATACACTACCTTCTCGAGCGCAGAAAGTACTTACAAAACAAAAAGATGCTAATACTGTACCTTACAGCATTTCTTTGCAGTACAATATTCGGTTTACACCGGAGTACGCTTATAATCGAAAAAGTTTGTGTCAGCGCATAATTAATGCCCTCCCTTTCTGTTCGCACATAGGCTATGCTCAAGAAAAAAAGTGGCTTACATATTCCACAACTACAACATATACACAAAATAGCAATGTACGTCTTTTGCATTTACCCAAAAAACAAGAATCATTGCTACCGACCAAGAAAAAAAGTCACCCCGTCGGCTATCTCAATTCCACCATTAAAAATGTGCTAAAAGTTGTCCTTGGATTTATTCCGGCGGCCATAGCCTTTCATCTTACGCAAACATGGTGGATACTTGCATGGTTTGGGCCAATCATTTGGTTTGGCATTACTGGTGTGCGCAATATCATTCAAGCAGTCGTTGCCGGGACAGGTTTTTATCGTTATACACTCTTGCGCTGGAAGGATCATGTTAGCTGGTCGCGCTTGTGCGATTCTCTTTTATATACGGGTATTTCTGTTCCGTTGTTAGAACTTTTTGTGCGTATTTGGCTTTTGCAAGATACATTAAATATGACCGTAACTTCGAACCCGATTATCGTTTACGCCCTCATGTCGATGATAAATGGGCTTTATATTTCATGGCATAACATTACAAGAGGCTTTCCGAAAGAGGCCATCATTGGCAATTTGTTTCGCTCTGTTTTGGCGCTGCCGGTGGCTTTGTTTATCAACGAAGTGTTCTTAGAGTTTCTCGTATATGTTCTTAAAGTGTCAAATCCTGATATAATAATGCAAAATACTTCTGCTATTTTGTCCAAACTTTCGTCGGACACCGTTGCTGCTATTATTGAAGGCTATGCCGACAAAAAGAATCTTATTCGCATGCGCCGTTGGGACTATAAGACTAAGTTACAAGACATTTTCAACTCTTATGTGCGCCTTGATTTAGCTTTTCCTGAGGAAGATATTACTGATATTCTTAAAAACCCCAGCATCTTTTTTGAACGTTTGGCGGGGAAAAATAAAGCACTACATGCTGAAGCTATTGTAAACGCTCTTGATTTAATGTGTTTTTGGTATTATCGCCCTCGATCGCATGAGGTTTGCAAAAATGCAATTAAGAAAATGAATCCGGAGGAACGCAAAGCTCTTGGGCTTATGCAGCTGGTTTTATTAAACGAACGTGACGTAAGTCAGATGTTTGTGGATGGCCTTGTGGGGCGTAATTTTGCGCCTGCTTTGGTTTTTTATCTTGACAATCACAAAGCCTATGTCAAACGCATGCTCCATTTATGCGCGCTGCGGCATGCTGAAGACGGTGTAGATGAAGAAAGTAATACAGTAAATCCTTTGGAAACATAAAAACCTAGTGGTTTGCTAAGTGTTTTAGTTTGCTAGAGATTTACTAGTGGTTTGCTAAGTTAAGTTTTTATAGAAACAGCTATGTTTTTTTGAAAAATACAAGGCTGAAATAATATTATTAACTGCCTAAAATTTTATGAATAAATATACTTAAAAAGTCTTGACTCAACTTTCGTCTAGCTTTATGTATACGCATTAACATTAATTCGTATGAAGCCTGAACTTACCTGTGACTATTTTATTAATGTGTTGCCCGTAAGCACTGAAATCGACCTTTTAAAGTTCCTAAGGAGTAAGAAAAAATGGCGTACAAAACTGACATTGAAATTGCCCAAGAATGCACAATGAAACCCATCATGGAAATTGTCAAGAACCTGAATGTAGATGAAGATTATATTGAACAATATGGCAAATATAAGGCAAAAGTAGCTTTATCTATTCTTAAAGATAAAGCGGACAAAGTCGACGGCAAACTCATTTTAGTTACCGCCATTAGCCCCACTCCGGCAGGGGAAGGTAAAACGACAACCACTGTTGGTCTTGCTGATGGCTTGAAAAAAATTGGCAAAAATGTAGTGGTTGCCTTGCGCGAGCCTTCTCTTGGGCCGGTTTTTGGTATCAAGGGCGGTGCTGCCGGAGGTGGCTACGCACAAGTCGTGCCCATGGAAGACATTAATTTGCACTTCACCGGTGATTTCAATGCCATTGGCGCTGCCAATAACTTGCTTTCGGCAGCCATTGATAATCATATGCATCATGGCAATGCCTTGAACATTGATTCCACACGCATCACTTGGAAGCGTTGCATGGACATGAACGATCGCCAACTGCGCAATATTGCTTGTGGTCTTGGCGGTAAAATCAACGGCCGCCCTCGCGAAGATGGTTTTGACATAACCGTTGCCTCAGAAATCATGGCGATTTTATGTTTATCCACCAGTCTTTCCAATATGAAAGAACGCATTGCAAACATCATCATCGGCTATGATTTTGAAAATAAACCCGTTACTGCCGGCGACCTTAAAGTTCAAGGCGCCATGTCTGCTCTTTTGAAGGATGCCATCAAACCAAATCTTGTACAAACTTTGGAGCATACTCCGGCCTTCATTCATGGCGGCCCATTTGCTAATATTGCACACGGTTGTAACTCCATTATGGCTACAAAAATTGCCATGAAACTTGGTGATTATGCTGTTACCGAAGCCGGCTTTGGTGCGGATCTTGGCGCGGAAAAATTCCTTGATATTAAATGCCGCATGGCCGGACTCAATCCGTCAGCTGTGGTCATTGTAGCCACAGTGCGTGCGCTCAAAGCTCATGGCGGCGTTGCCAAGGCAGATCTCAATAAAGAAAATGTTGAAGCTTTGGAAAAAGGTTTACCAAATCTTTTACAACATATTGATAACATAACAAAAGTATTCAATCTTCCTTCGGTTGTTGCCATTAACAAATTCTACACAGATTCCGAAGCAGAGCTTAAACTTATTGAAAATAAATGCAAAGAACTTGGCGTCAACGTGGCTCTTTCCGAAGTATGGGAAAAAGGCGGCGAAGGCGGCGTAGCTTTGGCCAAGGAAGTAGTGCGCCTTTGTGATATGCCCATGCAAAAACTTCAATACGCTTACGAACTTGAAGGCAGTATTATCGATAAGCTCAATGCCATTGTGCAAAAAGTTTATCGCGGAAAGCGTGTGTTTTTAACGCCCCAAGCTCACAAGCAAGCCGCTCAGTTTGAAGAATTGGGTTTTGGTAATCTGCCGATTTGTATGGCCAAAACACAATACAGCTTCAGTGACAATCCTGCGCTTTTGGGTGCACCGGAAGGGTTTGAAGTTATTATCAGAAATTTGAAAATATCTGCCGGTGCCGGTTTTATTGTGGCTCTTTCCGGTGATATTATGACCATGCCCGGCTTGCCAAAAGTTCCCAGTGCTGAAAAAATCGACATTGATGAACATGGTGTTATCACAGGGTTATTTTAACTAAAGTTTTGGAAGGTTCAAAAAATTTGACTTATCCATAATTCATAAGCTGCTTGCGGTGTTTTTATAGGAAAACACCGCAAGTATATAATCATTCAAAACCTACCGAGAAAAAAATGTCCTCTCCAAATATCAACCAAGATGTCTGCACTCCACAAGTTTTTATTGACACATGGAAAGGGGATAACCCTTCTGCTGATGCCAAGGCCTGTATGGGCTACGGAGGCTTGCGAGTTCTTGATGAGTCCGTGGATGTGCTTGATATGTTAAGAGCATACATGCAACGAGCACTTGAAGAATCCTGCGGTCAATGTTTTCCTTGTCGTAGCGGCCTAAAGAGAATTGCTCAACGACTCGAACAGCTCTGCCAAGGCAATACTGACATTGAACATGCAGAAAATATTAACTACTTAAAAGATTTAGCTGCCGTTGTTTCAAGTAGTTCCCGCTGTGATATAGGCCAAACAACCCCCACTCCCTTGCTGGATGTAATTGAAAATTATCCCGACCTGTTGCAAGCACGCAAGGTGGAAAAAAAAGAATATTCATCATATGTGACAGCTCCCTGCACCAACGCTTGCCCCGGTCATGTGGATGTGCCCGATTATATAGAAAAAATTCGTTTACGCCAGTATGACGCCAGCTTCAAAAGTATTATGCAGCGATGTCCCATGCCCGGTACTATTGGTCGAGTGTGTGAGCGTCCTTGCGAAGCTGCTTGCAAGCGAGGGCTTAATGGTGATCCCATTGCCATTCGTCACCTAAAGCGTTTTGCCTTCGATAAAAAAATCAATGAAAAAATTATCCCCTCCACCGAAAAAATCCAAAAAGAAAAAATTGCTGTCATCGGGGCCGGTCCTGCCGGTCTTTCTTGTGCATATTACCTCACATTAAAGGGCTATCAAGTAACCATTTTTGAAAAACAAGCTTATGCCGGCGGCATGGCAAAATACGGCATTCCCGATTATCGTTTACCACCGGATATTTTGGCGCAAGAAGTTGAGCGCATTACGGCACTTGGTTGCAAAATACGCTATGGCGTTGATATTGGTACGGATATTACCATTAAAGAGCTAGAAAGAGATGGCTTTGTCGTTGTATTTGTTGGCTCAGGCGCTCCCAATGCTCCGGGCATGCGCATTGAAGGCGAAGATGCAAATCCTATTAATTATGTGAGCGGTATTCAATATTTAGCAGAAGCTGCCAAGGGCAATCAAATTATTCATGGAAAACGAGTCGTGGTTGTAGGTGGAGGCAATGTGGCCATGGATTGCGTGCGCACTGCTCTACGCCATGGGTTCAAAGATGTGCAGATTTTATATAGGCGTACAGAAAATGAAATGCCGGCAGATAAAGCCGAAATCCACGAAGCTAAACTGGAAGGCGTGCTCTTTAACTTTCTCATGGCACCAACAAAATTACTTATGGAAAACGGACGTATTACGGGCATTGCTTGCCAACAAATGAAGCTTGGCGCTCCTGATGCTTCCGGACGCTGTCGCCCGGAACCCGTCGAAGGCGCCATTATAGATTTTGACGCCGATGTGGTAATTCACGCCATTGGTCAAAAAACGACTATTCCGCAAGTTCTCACCGGCTTAGAAGGCGGCTTGAATAAATGGAACGACCTTGATGCACATGACATTAGCGGAAAAGTTGAAGGTTTTACTACTCTTTTTGGCGGTGGCGACTGTGTGACAGGGCCAAGCTCGCTCATTAACGCTCTTGCTGCCGGAAGGCGTGCCGCGCGTCATATTGATGCACAACTGTCAGAAAACAACGTATATTTGCAAAAAAGCGATTGCGTAGAGCAGGGGCTATTGAATAAAAAAATTGTTCACGACAATGAACCGCTTCCGTTTACGGATTTCACTGAAAGTATGCCCATTCATATGCTGGACATGGACGTTCGTTTACAAGGGTTTGAAGAAGTGGAAAGAGAATCTACGGATTTTGAAGCAGAGCGCGAGGCTACACGCTGCTTGCGTTGTTTTCGCATACTTATGCTCGCTCACTAATATAAAAATCTGAATGATAATATAAGCATATGGGGTCAACTTATGCAACATTTGATAATAAATAATACGAAAGTGCCTTTTTGCACCGGCGAAACCATAGTGGAAGCAGCGCAAAAAGTCGGCATTCATATACCCACCTTGTGCTGGCTACCAAAGACAGGGCATGGTTCTGTTTGTAGAATTTGTTCCGTTGAAATCAAGGGGGTAATTGGACGCTATGCACCGGCTTGTACAACACATGCCGAAGAAGGCATGGAAGTTATAACCAATTCACCTGAAATACGGCAATTACGCAAATCTATTTTAAGTATGCTTATCAGCGACGGACGCCATGACTGCTTTTTACGCGACACCCCCAAGGAAAGTTGGGGTGCGTACCAGAAAGCAGCTATGGATCTTCCCTTGCGAGAGCATCCTTGCCCTCAAGACGGAAAATGCACACTTAAAGAGCTTGTGGAAGAATATGACGTAGATGTAGCCAATTTGGTGCCACAAGACGGAAAATTCCCTCTTGATAACGGTTTTCCCATGATTACGCGTGACTTTTCTCGATGTATTCAATGCGGAAGATGTAATTCTGCTTGCAATGTTATTCAAGTTAATGGCGCAATTGCTCCACAATATGGGCGAAAAAGTGAGAAAAAACATTGGTGGCCCATAGCTGATTACGATAAATGCACTCATTGCGGTGAGTGTTTGCAGTATTGCCCAACCGGTGCGCTTTCGGCGAAAAAAGCCTATGGATTGTACACAAAAGATGATGATATCGAGCATATTCGCACCACATGCCCTTACTGCGGCGTAGGGTGTCAGCAAGAATTGTTGGTTAAGGATGGGCGCATTGTGGAAGTGCTCGGCGTGGAGGATGCAGAACCCAATCAAGGCAGCTTGTGCGTCAAGGGGCGTTTTGGTTACGATTTTATCTATAGCGAAGACCGCTTGACCGACCCACTTATTCGTAATGATGACGGTACGTTTCGTAAGGCAACGTGGGATGAGGCGCTGACCTTGGTAGCAGATAAATTTTCTGCGGCGGTGCAAGAGCATGGCGCTAATTCTGTGGCCGGTGTTTCTTGCTCTCGTAGTATTAATGAAGACAGTTACCAAATGCAGAAACTTTTCCGCACTATTTTTAAGACAAATAATATAGACAATTGCGCGCGAACCTGACACGCTGCAACCGTGGCCGGTCTGGCCACTTCATTCGGTTCCGGTGCTATGACTAACAGCTTTAAGCATCTTCAAAAAGCAAAGCTGGTCTTTTTAACAGGTTCAAATATTAGCGAAGCCCACCCCGTAGCCGGTGCTTTGCTCAAGCAAGCCATTCGTAAGGGATGCCGGCTCATTGTGGCTGACCCAAGGCGAATTGAAATAGTGGATATGGCAGAAAGTTTCTTGCAGATTAAAGTTGGCTCAGACATTGCGCTCTTAAATGCCATTATGCATGTGCTCATAAAAGAAGAACTTTACGATGCTGACTTTGTGGCAAAATACACTGAAGACTTTGAAAAAGTGCGGGTAAATGTTAAAGATTGCACGCCTGAAAGCGCAGCACCCATTTGCGGCATTCACGCGGATGTTATTGTTGATACAGCTCGAACTCTTGCTTCTGTGAAACCGGCAAGCTTAGCTTATACTCTTGGAATTACAGAGCATATTTGCGGCGTACAAAATGTTTTTGCTATAGCTTCCTTACAAATGTTGCTTGGTAATATGGGCGAAGAACTTGGCGGAGTTAATCCTTTGCGTGGGCAAAACAATGTGCAAGGCGCTTGCGATATGGGAGCTTTGCCAAACGACTATCCCGGTTATGGGAAGCTTTTTGATAAAAGCGCCATTGAAAAATTTGAGAAGTTTTGGAATGTTAAAGGTTTGCCCACGGAAAGTGGCTTGAAAATGCCCGACATGCTGGATGGCCTCAAGTCAAAAACAACTAAGGCTATGTATATATTTGGCGAGAATATTGCCAACACTGAACCGGATATTTCGCATATTGAATCTTGTCTTGCGGCGGCTGATTTTTTAGTGGTGCAAGATATTTTCCCCAATGAAACCACAAAGTTTGCGCATGTTATTTTGCCGGCGCAAGCGTGGAGCGAAAACGACGGAACTTTTACCAATAGCGAAAGACGTGTACAAAGAGTGCGCACAGCAAGTAAGGCTCCCGGTAATTCCAAGCCTAACTGGTTAATATTTAAAGAACTAGCTGCAAAGCTAGGCCATCATTGGGAGTCAAACTCCGCTCAAGAGCTTTGGGACAATGAAATATCGGTGCTTGCGCCTAACTTGCTGGGTGTAAAATATGATAGAATTGAAGGTGATGGATTGCAGTGGCCTTGCCCAAGTGTTGAGCATCCCGGCACACCCTATATGCATAAGGGCGGAGCATTTGCGCGTGGTAAGGGACTGTTTACGCCTGTGCAGTGGATTCCTCCGGCTGAGGTTGTCGATGATGAATATCCCTTTGTCATGAGTACGGGGCGTCGCTTGTATCATTATCATACACGCACGCAAACGGGACGCTGCGAGGGACTGAACACCTTGCTGAGCCATGAAACCATTGATATATCACCGGCTGACGCTAAGCGCCTGAACATTGAAGATGGTGAAATGGTACGAGTATTTTCACGCCGCGGATCTATTATGGTAAATGCAAAAATTACAGAGCAAGTTCCGGCAGGACTTGTTTGGATGGCCTTTCATTTTAGAGAAAATAATGCCAACTGGCTTACCAATCCTGCTTTTGATCCCATTAGTAAAACAGCGGAATATAAAGCATGTGCGGTTAATATCGAGAAGATTGAAAAGACGTAATGAGTGTGTTTTAAAACTTTTTAAATAAGCACAAAACCAAGTGTTGACTTTAATGTCAAACAGTGCTAGATGTTCTGAGTTGAGTCAATGCTGGCGAACAATCTTTGCTAAGGCAAAGATCTTGCCTTAGTAACTTGAAAAATACAAAATAAAGTTACCTAAAATGCAAGGCTAACGAATTAAACAATTATTGAGTTGATGCAAAATGCTTCAAACTCGTACAATAACGCGGAGGGGTGGCAGAGCTCGGTTTATCGCGGCGGTCTTGAAAACCGTTGAAGGTGAGAGCCTTCCGGGGGTTCGAATCCCTCCCCCTCCGCCAGAAGTTAATTTTTCAAGTTTTAAATAAGCCCTAAAATGCTGAAAATAAAGCGTTTTAGGGCTTTTCTCTTGCCTTGTTTGCGTGTCTTTGCGTGTCTTTGTATTGATTTTTTAGTAACTTTTTAGTGACTATTTTTCTCGGTGCTAGTAACTTTTTTTGTTACAAGGAGAAAAAACAAATGGCTAAAATGATTACTAAAACACTCGATGACAAAACTTTAGCAACTTTGAAAGACTCAACACTGGAAAAGTTACTACCGCATGAACAAGACACGCTGTCCTATTCGTTAAACAATGGACTTCTCTTTCTCATTACTTCCAAAAACAAGAAATCTTTTGCTTTAAGGTATCTTTTCAAAGAAGAAAACGGCAAAAGCGCTCAAAACTTGTTCCGCTTTGGCTCTTTCCCTGCAATGACTTTGAATGAAGCAAGAGTTGAAGCCGAAAGGCTCAAGGAACTTGCCGCTCAAGTTGGCAATCTAAGCCGTTATTTTAAAGCGCAAGAGGAAAAAAAGTTACTAGAACAAGAGATTGAAAGCAAAAGCCCTTTTTCTTCGGCTGTCGCCCATTATTTTGAAAAAAATAAGCCGATATGGTCAAAAAAAACTTACAAAGTAGAACTTGGCCAAGACATGGCGCATATCAGCGCAAGACCTTAAATTTAAGGACGGCTATGGGCTTATTGTGCCGCTATCAAGTCAAAGTCTTGCACTCTTGCAAGATCTTCACCGCTTAACAGGTGACAAGAAATTTATGTTTTATAACCATGAAACAGGCAAGCCCATCACAGACGCAACCATGCTTCAGAACTATGCAAAGCTTGGCTATTTCTTGACTGAAAAAAATAAGCATGTGCGAACTTTTGTCACGCATGGTATCCGTGGTCTTTTTAACACTTCCGCAAGCCATGTCTTAAAATATCCCTATGAGTATGTTTTTTATTTGCATTATCTTTTACTCCTATCTTCTATGAAAATCCATCCATTGTTTTCGTCACAAAAGATAGATTGGGTATTTACAAAAAAATAAGCCCCACAAAGCTTTATGGGCTTTATGGGGCTTATATGTATTTTAATGTGGTAGCAAGGAGAGCTACTGATTTTGTTGGTTATTTTGTTGATTTTATTCGATATAAAAAATTAAAAATATTTTTTACCTACAAATATACCTACAATATTTTTTGAACTAATCTTCTTCTCAGTAAAGTGTTTCTTTTTTGACAAAATTCTAGAAAATAAGATGGCGAATAATCGTCCATTTTAGGAATTAAGAAACTCTTTCTTTCTTCAACGGTTAGGGATTTTACCCATTTGGCAAACTGTTGGCATGATTTACTTTGATTAATTCCTTGTGGAAGTAACTGTAAATTGGCAAGACTATTTACCCAAGAAAGAACCTCACTCTGCTCTTCTAACGTGGTAAATCCCCACTTTTTCATATTATTCTTCGTAAAAGAAGACTTTGGATATAAATGATCCATATGTACAATAGTATTGTATTGTGTTTCAAAAATTGTATTTAATACATAAAAAGCTTCACGCCCGTAAACAGTTTCATCAAGTATCACATCGATATCGTCATCAGAAAATTTAATATCCTTGAGCTTTTTTTCTATTTCATCAAGCGGAAATTTATCATCTTTACTTTTTCTTATTATCTCTCTGTAGCTTGCTATTTTTGTGTCTGATTGCCCACTAAATATTTTTTTGAGTAAAGCTTTTCTCATCCAAGCAGCAATTTTTTTACCATTTTCTTTATGCTTTGTGGAATTATAAAAATCACCTGAAATGTTATTTTTCTTTATATAATAAGCAATTGGTAACATTGCGTTATGAGAAGATAAAGTGTCTTGAGTATACCCGCAAGCAATTACAAATCTTAAAGTACACTCTAAGGCTTCTTTTATTTTCAACCATTCATTTTCAATAGTTTTCATGTTTTCTCTATTGAAATTTTTCACTATAAATTTTACATCAATATCTGAAAGCATAAGGCAAGATTTCATTACAAAGTCGCTAGATATTTTTAAGCCATGCCCATAAGATGAAAAAGTATTTAACACCTCTTCAATTTCTTCTCTTGCATCATACTCTTCCCACAGAGCAGTTGCTGTAGACAACAATAAATCTGAGTGAGATAAAATAGTTCCTCCGCTATTCACTCTAATAAATATATTTAAAACTTTATCTAAGTCTTGTTCTTCTTCAAGAAAAAAATTTATTGATTTACTATCAACAACTTGTGATAATTTCATTAAAATATTAGCAGATAATTTACGTTTGTCAGATTCTAAATCAGCAATTACATCACTAATTAAAAAATCAGAAATATTTTTTTCAAGTATGTCTCCAACTTTAAACCAAATATCGTGTTTATCTTTATCAAGCTCATCTTTTGATAAAAATCTAAAATCATACCCATCGTCTTTCATACTTGTTATATTTAAATATAGTTCTTTTTTTGTATACGCATTTGGATTTTTCTTAGAAACGTATGGACGTTTGGAAGTATAGCTTCCTTTTAGACCAATAAGTAAAGAGTTTAGCCTTTGCTGCCCATCCAAAACAGCTACAAGTTCTTTTGTTCCGCTCGGCTTAATTTTTTTGTTATACTTATTATCTGTGACATGAAAATCAATGATAAATTCATAATATTGGTAGGAATTTAAGCTTTCATTTTTAACTCTCCAAAACAAAAAAGAACCTATGGGATAACCTTTCATAAGACTATCAAATAAAATAGTTATTTGATCTTGCCTCCAGACAAAATGTCTTTGAATAGCAGGAAGAACATAGTCATCTTCGAGCATTCCATTAATCATTTCTCGGATGGACTTAGATTGAAAAGACATGATTTACCTCCAATTGTACTTTGTAGTACTGTAATTTGATGTTTTTTCACCTATTTTTATTCTCAAGCTGCATAAATCTATCAAAATCACTCAAATAAAGCTTATCCTGCACAATTCTATACTTTTCAAATTCCGTTTCGGCGTGCAATTTGGCAAGTTCTGCGCTGACCTTGCCGGCATCTTGCAAAACATCCCTCTCCATAAAGGTGAGAAAGCCGTTAAGCTTGGTTTCCCAGTCGTTCATGGTCATGGGAATTTCCCTTTCGGCTTGTTCTTCAGCATAGTCTAAATATAGAACAACTATACGCTCTAATTGCTTTATTTCTTTTTCAGATAAATAATTTTTGGCGACGCTCACATCAAATTTTTGGATTTTACCCTCTGGGTATGCTTCCCAAGAAGTGAGTCCCATATGCTCTTTTTCTGCATTGGCTCTATCTACTATAAGCTCGGGTGCCGTAAATCCATGTACGCTGTAGTGCAATTTATTTTGTACAGTGGCAAAGAAACGCTTGGTGCTTTTGGCAGAAGGGTCATAATCAAGGGCGGTGGCGTATATATCGGTGATTTTTTGATAAAACCTGCGTTCAGAAAGGCGAATTTCACGAATTTTTTGCAGCTGCTTTTCAAAGTAATCTTTGGTGAGCACAGAACCGCCATTTTTAAGGCGTTCTTCGTCCATTGTCCAACCTTGAATAGTGTAATCCTTAACTATTTGATTAGCCCACTTACGAAATTGCACGGCACGTTCATTGTTTACCTTAAAGCCCACGGCAATAATCATTTGCAGGCTGTAATGTTTTACATCACGGCTAATTTGCCGCCCTCCCTCACTTTGAACTATCCGGAAATTCCGGATAGTTGCAAGCTCTTTTAATTCTTCATCTTTATATATTTTTCCAATGTGCTCATTTATAGTTCGTACATCTACATCATACAAAGTGGCCATCATTTTTTGGGTAAGCCAGATATTTTCATTCTCATAGCGCATTTCAACGCTATCCTGTGCTTCTCCAACGGCGGACACAAAGGTTAAATATTCCGCCGCAGAAGAGCGTATACTTATGGAACTTTCTTTTTTCATGGACTAGCCTCGTATGGTCTTATAGTATCATTCTATATGTACTCAAATAAACTCGCAAGTGGAAGAGTAAGGAAACGGTTATTGATATCACAAAAGGAAGCCTCGCGCATTCGTTTAGCTTCCTTTTGTAAAAAACATTTTTATTCTAGTGCATTATTTTTATACCTTGCGTCGCTCCATATCACGTTTTATATCTTCGTTCCAATCTTCAGGAACATGGTTTGAAGCTCTGATATGGCGGACAGCTTCACTCATTACATGAAAGTTTAACATCGTGCCTACGGCATCGGCACAATATTCTTGTGCCCGATTTGCTGAAATCCCATAATGTTGCGCCGTTTCAATGGCATCAATATTTGCACCTAAAAAGATAAATTCCCAATTGAATGTATTTTTTTGCCGCTCAACAAGCCTTTTTACCTTTTTAGAAGAAAATTCCCTACTGGCGTTTTCTTCCCCATCGGTTATGATAATAAA
>CAYJJP010000028.1:0-9637 GCA_964370525.1 uncultured Desulfovibrionaceae bacterium
CTTTTTCAACACACTGCTAGATGCCTATTTCTTCGTTGGTCAGATAACACGCCGGATCCTCTGCCCAAACATCATCATAATAAGCTTCAGCTCGTGCTCTAAAGTTACCACCGCAAATTTTCAAGTATTTGCACTTGGCGCATCTGCCCTTTACATAAGGTTTTTTATCTTTCAATTTATGCAAAAGCTCAATGTTTGGGTCATCCCAAATTTCAGAGAATGGGCGTTCAAGAACGTTACCAAAGGTATGGTTACGCCAAAATTGGTCGGCATGAACTTTACCATCCCAAGAAATACAAGCAATGCCACGTCCTGTACTGTTGCCTTCATTAAACTGCAATAATTCCATGACTTCTTCAGCACGTTTGGGGTCTTCACGCTTTAGGCGTTCGTAAAGGTATATGCCGTCGGCATGGTTATCTACGGTAAGGATTTCCTTACCCATGCCGGCATCAAACAGGGCACGTGTTTCATCCATTATTAAATCGAGCAATTTGCGTGTATCGGCGTGCGATAAATCTTCATTAATCAACTCAGACCCACGACCGGAATATACTAAATGATAAAAACAAGCTCTTGGAATTTCGTGCTCTTTTAATAAATTAAAAATTCCCTTTACGTCTTGTACGTTGCGTTTGTTTATGGTGAAACGAACGCCAACTTTTAGGCCTTCAGCTTGGCAATTAGCAATACCTTCTAGAGCTTTGCGGAAGGAACCCTTCACGCCACGAAAGTGATCGTGTACTTCTTCCATGCCGTCCAAGGAAATGCCCACATAGGATAGGCCAACTTCTTTGAGTTCTTTGGCTTTTTCCTTGGTAATCAAGGTGCCATTTGTGGAAATAACCGCACGCATGCCTTTGCCTGTGGCGTAGCTTGCAAGTTCCGTAAGGTCTTTTCTGACTAAGGGTTCTCCGCCGGAAAAAAGCATGACCGGCGCACCATAGCTGGCCAAATCGTCAATTATATTTTTTGCTGCTGCGGTGGAAATATCGTCTGTGCCTTCTTCTTCCAGCGCGTGAGCGTAGCAGTGAACACATTTAAGATTACATCGGCGAGTCATATTCCAGACTACCACAGGCTTTTTATCCTTGGAAAATTGTAATAAATGTGAAGGTAATTTTCCGGCTTCCCGTCCATAGCGCAAGGCGTCGGAAGGTTCTACTTGTCCACAATACAGTTTAGAAATACCAATCATGCTAGCTCCATAGCTTATTTTCAAGCATTGTTCCCAGCGCACCCGAAGGTTTGGCGGAACATGCTGTTATGTATAAATTAAAAGGTTAATTTGTTTTTTAAGTTTATGCAAAGTAGTCATCGCATTAACTTGCTCATTCTAAAGCATAATACCTTTATGTGGTTTGGCAATATTTTAAAGCGAATTTTAGCTTATGGGGAAGTTCTCATAAAACTGAGAACTTCCCCATAACTTTTTTAATTATTGCTTACCTGCTTCAATGGACTCCAGCAGGGCTTTCAGCTCCTTAAAGCCGGCTTCAATGCCGCTTGGGTTGGTGCCTCCGGCCTGTGCGAAGTCCGGTCTGCCGCCACCGGATCCATTAATAAATTGACCGACAACTTTTACCAGCGCAGGCGCCGTAAATAAATTATGCAAACTCTTTGAAACATAAATAAGAAGATGCACTTTCACTTCACCGTCAACTGCTTCTGTGCCGGCAAGACATGCTATGCCGAAAGAAAGCTTTGAGCGCACATCATCCATTACATCACGCAAAGTTTTGCGATTAATAGTACCAATATTATGGCAAAGGATGGGAATGGAGGAGATTTCTTCGCAATATGCCATAAGGTCTTTACCTTGATTGCTGGCTTCACTGTGAACTTTTTTCTCAAGTTCTTTATGCAGCTTTTTATTTTCGCTTTGCAAAGTTTCGATGCGCGCAGCGAGGGCTTCGGGTTTGCATTTAAGATGTGTTCCAAGCTCGGCTAGCGTTGCTCTTTGAGTTTGCATTTGTGCAAGGGCATTCCAGCCGGTGGCTGCTTCAATGCGCCTTGTGCCGGCTGCAATGCCGGACTCTGAAATTATATAGAAAGCACCGGCTTGACCTGTGCGCTCAAGGTGAGTACCACCGCAAAGCTCTACAGATTCAACATGATTTTCTTCGCATTGGCCAATGGTTAGTACACGCACTTCATCGCCATACTTTTCACCAAAAAGTGCCATGGCTCCCAATTTTTTTGCTTCATCTTGGTTCATAACCTCAGCTTGTACAGCAAAATCTGCCAGAATAGCTCTATTCACGTCACGTTCGACCGCAAGCAGTTCTTCGGGCGTAAGGCCGGCAATGTGTGTAAAGTCAAAGCGCAAACGGTCAGGCGAAACCAAGGAACCGGCCTGTTGTACATGGTTTCCGAGGATGCGGCGCAATGATGCATGTAATAAGTGAGTTGCCGTATGGTTGCGAGCGCTTGCCAAGCGATCATTTTTTGTAACCGTGAGCTTAACTTCTTGGTCGAGCAAAATGCTGTTTTCGTCAACGCTAACAACGTGTACAGTAAGATCCTCAAAGGGCTTGAGCGTGTCAGTAACCTGTGCAATTCCAAATGGTTCACCAATACAAGTAAGCTGGCCGATGTCGCCAATTTGACCACCCGAGGCTCCATAAAACGGCGTGCGCTGCGTTATAATATAACCTGTTGTTTTAGCAGGAAGTTCAGAAACTTCCATGCCTGATGCATCTAACATGCACACGACACGTGCTTCGGCTTCAGTTTGTGTATAGCCCAAAAATTCAGAGTGTATACCTTGGTCGTGGATGGCAGCAAAAAGAGCAGTGGCATCCTTTCCATCTCCGCCCAAAAGGCCGGCGCTTTTCTGTGCGGCACGAGCTCGTGCTTTTTGCTCTTGCATACAGACATTAAAGCCTTCTTCGTCAACCTTAATTGAATGTTTTTCAGCAATATCATTTACAATATCTAAGGGGAAGCCATAGGTATCATATAGTTTAAAGCACACTTTACCCGAGAGCGTATCCTTGCTTGCGCCAATGAGCTGAGTAAGCTCATCTTCTAGCATTTGCAAACCTTTTTGGAGGGTTAAGGAAAACCGCTCTTCTTCTTCACGCACAACACGGGAAATAAATGCAGCACTTGATGAAAGTTCTGGATAATCATCTCCCATGATTTCAGCAACTTTATGTGCTGTTTTGTGCAAGAAAGGTTCATTAAGTCCCATAAGTGTTCCAAAACGCAAGGCACGGCGCAATAAACGGCGTAGCACATAACCGCGGCCTTCGTTTGAAGGCAATGTGCCGTCGGCTATGAGAAAAGCAGCGGCGCGGCTATGGTCAGCAATGACTCGCAAAGATGTGTCCACTTCATTGGTGTCGGGAGCGCTAAAGGAATATTCAACATCGGCAAGTTCGGCGGCGTATTGAATAATGTCTTGAAATAAATCGCAATCAAAATTAGAAAAACGTCCTTGACATACGGCAGACACCCGCTCAAGCCCCATGCCTGTATCAATGGAAGGATGCGGCAATTCTGTGCGTGTGCCGTCGGCTGCCTGTTCAAATTGCATGAATACGAGGTTCCAGATTTCCAAGAAACGATCACAGTCGCACTGGCCTATACCGCATTGTGGGCCACAGGCTCGCTCTTCGCCTTGGTCAAAAAATATTTCTGAACACGGTCCGCAAGGGCCGGTATCGCCCATGCTCCAAAAATTATCTTTTTCTCCAAGGCGGAAAATGCGTTCAGGCGTAAGGCCTGCTATTTTTTGCCAAAGGTCAAAGGCTTGGTCGTCGTCGCGAAAAACTGTGGCGTAAAGTCTTGCCTTATCAAGCTTAAGTTCTTCGGTGACGAAGTTCCACGCCATGCCAATGGCATCTTCCTTAAAATAATCGCCGAAGGAAAAGTTGCCGAGCATTTCAAAAAAAGTGTGGTGGCGTGAGGTACGACCTACATTTTCAAGGTCGTTATGTTTCCCGGAAACACGTAAACATTTTTGTGCTGTAGTAGCACGCACATATGAGCGTTTTTCCTCACCTAAAAATAAGGATTTAAACTGTACCATACCGGAATTGGCAAAAAGTAAGCTTGGATCATTGCGTGGAATAAGCGGTGATGAAGGCACAATTTCATGTTGATAATCATTAAAATACTTCAAAAACTTGCGACGAATTTCTTTGGCTGTGAGCATGCTTGACCTCATGATGCAGTATAGATATGGTTAGAGTAAATGTATCGTATTGATATTAATCGTCAATGTCGTCCGGTTCACTTTCGTCAAAGTCGTCCGCCGCAGGCACAAAGTCCTTGGCTTTCATGCCTAAGTGTTCCACAACTTTGCTTTCAATGGCGTTGCGCAGCTCTAGGTTTTCATCAAGTAAGGCACGAACTTTTTCTCGTCCTTGTCCCAACTTTTCTGAACCAAAGGCAAACCATGAACCGCTTTGTTCAACGACTTTGGCATCAATGCCAAGGTCTATGAGTTCGCCGGCGCGTGAAATACCTTGACCATAAATAATGTCGAAAATTGTTTCCCTAAAAGGCGGCGCTACTTTATTTTTCATAACCTTGACTCTGGTTTTGGAGCCAAAAGCTTCTTCTTTATCTTTCAATGTTTGAATGCGGCGAATGTCAAGGCGCACCGATGAGTAAAACTTAAGGGCATTACCACCGGTAGTTGTTTCGGGGCTGCCATAGCCTGTTACGCCAATCTTCATGCGGATTTGGTTGATAAAGATGATGGATGTTCGGGATTTATGTATTGTTCCCGTGAGTTTACGCATGGCATGCGACATGAGCCTTGCATGTCCGCCCACTTGTGTTTCACCCATAGTACCGTCAAGTTCTGCTTGCGGAATAAGAGCAGCCACCGAGTCAATGACTACTAAATCAACAGCGCCGGAGCGAACCAATAGGTCAGCAATGTCTAGAGCTTGTTCGCCATAGTCCGGTTGCGAAATCAATAATTCATCGGTATTAACACCTAGCCTGCGAGCATAGGAAACATCAAGAGCGTGTTCTGCGTCCACAAAGGCGCAAGTTCCACCGAGTTTTTGACATTCGGAAATAATATGAAGAGTTAGCGTGGTTTTACCAGAAGATTCCGGCCCATAAATTTCTGTAACTCTTCCACGAGGAATGCCGCCCACACCAAGTGCCAAGTCAAGACCAATGGAGCCTGTGGGAATTACCGGCGTTGCCACATGAGCTTCGTCAGAAAGTTTCATCACGGCGCCCTTGCCGTATTTACGTTCAATGCCGCTTAAGGCAGTTGTTAAGGCTGCTGCACGAGCTTCTTCTTGGGAAACGGTGGGTTTTTTAGCCATGATTTTCTCCGCAAAAATTATTTAGGAAATGGAGCTCAGAGTTATAAAAGTTTTGAGCTGTGACTTCCTTCGTAGATACATATTAAATAAGAGGGGGAGATTTTCCTCACCCCCTCATTGCAATAAAATCAAAAAAGCACAGTGCTATTTTGGTTGAATTTCGCCGGTATAAACACGCTTTCCGTCTTTGATTTCGATGATACCGATGGGCATTTCTGCGTCATGGGTAGCATTGATGCTGAGATTACCAAAAGGTGTTGGTAAATCCTTAATGGTAGCAAGGGCAGCGGTGATAGACTCTTGGTCAGCCTTACCGGATCGCTTAATGGCGTCCATAATCATCATATAAGTGGTGTAACCAAGGGCAGCATTCATATTTGTTTCTTTATTAGGATATGTTGCATTCCAAGCGTCGGTGTATTTTTTGGCTTCTTCGCCCATGTTAGGCATGGTTGCTGCGTATGGGAAAGCGGTAAGCAAGAAACCTTCAGAAGCTTTTCCTGCAATTTTAACTGTATCAGGGTTATCCATAGCATCAGCACCCATGAGGCGGAAAGTTGCGCCAAGTTCACGAGCTTGCTTCATAATGATAGCGCCTTCAGCAAAGTAAGCAGGCATGAAAACGATGTCTGGTTTTTGTGCAATAAGTTCGGTCAATTGAGCTGTGAAATCTTGGTCGCCGGAGCTATATTTCATTTCACTGACAATTGTTCCGCCGCTTTTTGTGAAAGCACGCTTGAAAAATACGGAAAGGCCAACAGCATAGTCATTGGCTACGTCCATAAGGATGCCGGCTTTTTTTGCGCCAAGCTTTTCAACGGCGTATTGAGCTGCACCAAGGGCTTGGTAAGGGTCGATGAAACATGCACGGAAATAATATTTCTTGCCTTGGGTTACCAATGGGCTGGTGCAAGATGTGCCAACGACAGGTGTCTTTGCTTTTTCAGCTACTTCACCGCCTGCCATGGCAAGAGAAGAACCGTAAGTGCCGATGATGGCATTAACTTTGTCGCGTTCAGTAAGTCTTTTCACTGCGTTGGCAGCTTCTACTTTGTCAGACTTATTATCCACAACAACTAATTCCACAGGACGGCCTAGGATTTCAGGCATGAGCTTGTGTGCAAGCTGGACACCTTCAAGTTCCAATTGTCCACCAAAAGCATTTTGGCCTGTCAGCGGGAGGTATACACCAATTTTAATGGGTTCTGCCGCAGCCATAGCTTGAGTGCTACCCATAGCAACAACAGCTAGTGCGAGTAAAAACATACACTTAATGAATCTCATTTGTCTCTCCTTTAATTGGGCTTACATTTGCAACAAAAATAAATCTATGTTGCCCCAAAAACTATTATGCCCCTTTCTTTTACGGCTGGCAAGAGCAAGGTAGTCTTTATGTGTAAAAAAGTTAAAAAAAATGTTTACTCCAAGCAAATAATTAACAGTTATTTTTGAAGTGCGAGTGAAAATCAGTCAAGTTGTTTATATTCAAAATTTTTTTTAATTGACTTAAAGCGACGCATTTTTTTTTACTTGGAATTGAACTTTTTATTCAAAAAACATAGACTCTATATATAATCCTCTGAAATGTAAGAGGAAAAAAATTTTAAAAATTTACTTGAATTTGACAATGATTTTCTATATCACTATAGGTGATGAAGGCAGTAAATACATCACACAAAAAAAACTTAAAAAGGAAAAAAGATGAAAACATTAATTGTTTATGGTTCAACCACAGGAAACACCGAATTTGTAGCTAAAACAGCAGAGAAATTACTCCAAGATGCAGGACACGACGTAACTGTTGAAGATGCCGGTAAAGTTAGTGCTTCAGGTCTTTGCAATGATTATGAGCTTATTTTATTTGGTTGTTCCACTTGGGGCGATGAAGAAATTGAATTGCAAGATGACTTTATAGACCTTTTTGACAGCTTTGATGACATCGGCGCCAGTGGTAAAAAGACAGCTGTGTTTGGTTGCGGCGATAGTTCCTATACATATTTCTGCGGCGCAGTAGATTCCATTGAGCAAAAGCTGGGCGCTCTTGGAGCCGAAGTTCTTGATACTTTAAAGATTGATGGTGAGCCACAATCTGAAAAGGGTTCCATTGAAGATTTTGTAAAAAATATTCTTGCTAATTGTAAATAGCTATTAATTGATTACGCTGTATGATATAGCGTAGAAGAAACTTTTTTTTGTAAAAAGGGGCTATGTTTTTGATGCATATTGCAATAGCAAATATTTATCTGTAGAAACTTTTTATAATGCGTTAGATCCTCATTTCAAATACGCAAAAGACTCTAAGGTCATTCCTTCCGCCTCTACAAAAGAGTGATTTTGTAGGTTAATTTTGAGATGAGCATTATGCACGCCTTGGCTCAACTGGCGCCAAGGCGTGCATTCCTTTTTATTTGCGTTTAATTTCATTACTGACTTGAAGATGCATTGAAGCCTCTGTTTCATGAATCTCTCAAATATCATCTATTTACCGAAATCCAAGTCATTCGAAAATTCCGCTTTGCATTGGAGGTGATTTGCGTTATAGAGCCATAGCAACACTGCTTATAGCTTTTGCGGAAAATGTTTTGAAAATGCATTTAGGATATGATAATTTATGATAAATTTTAGTATAACAAGTTTGGAGAGGTGTAAACATGAGTAATGAAGTGAATAAAGTTATTTATTCCATGGTTAGAGTGACCAAGCGTCATGGGCAAAGGGAGGTATTGAAGGATATCACTCTTGGTTATTATTATGGCGCGAAAATCGGCGTGCTTGGATTAAACGGTGCCGGTAAATCTTCACTTTTGCGTATTTTAGCCGGAGTTGATGCGGATTTTGATGGTAAGACAGTCCTTGCGCCCGGCTACACCATTGGCTATTTGGAGCAAGAGCCGCTTGTTAATGATGAGCGTACTGTGCGCCAAGTGGTAGAAGAGGGCGTGCAGGAGCTTGTAAATATAGCTAAAGAGTACGAAGAAATTAATGCTAAGTTTGCTGAGCCCATGAGCGACGATGAAATGGATGCCCTCATTGAAAAGCAAGGCAAAGTACAAGAACTTATGGATAATAAAAACATCTGGGATTTAGATGCACGTCTTGAAATGGCCATGGATGCGCTACGTTGCCCTCCCGGAGATACGCCGGTGGCAGTGATTTCCGGTGGTGAGCGTAGGCGTGTGGCGCTTTGTCGTTTGCTACTTGAAAGCCCCGATATTTTGCTCTTGGACGAACCCACCAACCATCTTGATGCAGAATCTGTTTCTTGGTTGGAGCGCTTTTTGGCGACTTTCCCGGGCACTGTAATTGCCGTAACTCACGACCGTTATTTCCTTGATAATGTCGCCGGCTGGATATTAGAGTTGGATCGTGGTCGTGGAATTCCTTGGGAAGGCAATTATTCCTCATGGCTAGAGCAGAAAGAAAAGCGTCTTGCGCATGAGGAAAAGAGTGAAGCTCAACGCCAAAAAACCTTGAATAGAGAGTTGGAATGGATACGTATGTCGCCAAAGGGACGGCACGCCAAGGGTAAGGCGCGCATTAATGCCTACGAGGCTATGCTTTCTCACGAAAGTGAAAAGCGAGCACCGGATTTAGAAATTTACATTCCGCCGGGGCCACGGCTTGGAAAAAGCGTCATTGAAGCCAAAGCTTTAAATAAAGGTCTTGGCGATAAAGTGCTCGTGGAGAATCTTGATTTTATCATCCCTGCCGGAGCTATTGTAGGAATAATTGGGCCAAACGGTGCAGGTAAGACAACATTTTTCAAAATGCTTGTGGGCGATGAAACACCCGATAGTGGTACGCTAAACGTCGGTGATACTGTACAATTTGCCTATGTTGATCAAGGGCGTGAGTCGCTTGTTGCCGGAAAAACCGTTTACGAAACACTTAGCGAAGGCTATGAAACCATTAAGCTTGGTAACCGTGAAATCAATTCACGCGCCTATTGTTCTCGCTTTAACTTTGCCGGTCAAGACCAACAAAAGCCGGTGGAAGTGCTTTCCGGCGGAGAGCGCAATCGTTTGCATCTTGCTCGTATGCTTAAATCCGGTGCCAATGTCATCTTGCTTGACGAACCTACCAACGATATTGATGTTAATACCATGCGTGCCTTGGAAGATGCCATTGATAACTTTGCCGGGTGCGTTCTTGTGATTAGTCACGATCGCTGGTTCCTCGACCGTATTGCCACGCATATTCTTGCCTTTGAAGGAGACTCCACAGTTACTTTCTTTGACGGAAATTATTCAGAATATGAAGCTGATCGCAAGAAACGTCTTGGCAAGGATGCGGATACGCCAACAAGGGCTAAGTTCAGGAAGTTTACGAGATAGTAAACA